>JAOLAV010000029.1 GCA_028338895.1 Fidelibacterota bacterium | reverse complement strand
CTTCACTAGGAAAAGTCAAAACACCGTCCACTGGAACACCATTATTAAAACGAATACCAGTTTTTTGCTCACAGGAGATTCTTAATGATGGTGATATATCTGTGAAAAATTCATATATATTAAGAGTTGCGAAACCATTTTGGCTTCCAATTTCAACTTTTTGAGACAAACCTAATTCACGAGTAATTTCGCGCATAATGTTATTACCATATTGTCGAAGGTCTTGCCTTACAGTATCGGACTGATAATGCAACATCACAGCTTGAGCGCCACCGGTCATCCCAAGGCCAATAATAGCCATTACAACAATAGAGGCTGAGAGTTCAAGCAAAGTCATCCCTGAATCAGTTCTCTTTAAAAGTTTTCTAATCATAATTCGAAGACCGTCATAATCGTAGAAATTTTCCTCTCTCTATTTGCACCGCTTGAATACCTTGAAGTAGGTGAAGCAAAACGATCGGACCATTTTATCCAACATTCTAACTCATATCTTGTAAAATCTGTAACACCAAAATCATTGAAGCCATTAAGCCTTCTTAAGTCATAATACAATTTTGCCTCTATAGAGTTTTTCTGGTTTAAGCCACCTACTAGATAAATAGAATCTCCATTTGGGTCTCCAGCACGCTCACTCACGGAGAGTCTTCCGTCAGCAACCCTGCCTTTCCAAAACTCCATATAATTGAGCAACTCTTCTGTCGCTCTTTCTTTAATTTCAAGCGAGTGCAATTCTCCTCGCGCATGAACAATGCCCATCATTAGGCCAATGCAAGCAATAGAGATAACAACTGTAGCAGTCATTACTTCAATAAAACTAACACCTGATTTTGTTTTTTTCAGTACCGTCATAAAGTATTTTGAGCAAATAACTTTGGGTTTTCTGCAATATTCTGAGCCATCTTTCGTTCAATCGATCCTTTTGAGACTAAACGTTGGAGATCTTGGTCAAGGGATTGCATCCCATCAACTCCTCCAGACTGAATGATTGAAGGAATTTGATATATTCTATCCTCACGTATAAGATTCCGAATCGCCGTATTTGCGATCATAATTTCGCAGGCAGGTATTCTAGTTTTCCCATCTTTTGTCTTTAATAATTTTTGAGCAACAACAGCCTCTAAACTTTCAGAAAGCATAGATCTGATTTGACTTTTTTGACCTGCTGGAAAAATATCGATAATCCGATCAATTGTTTTCACAGCACTAGAAGTATGCAATGTAGAAAGAACAAGGTGTCCAGTTTCTGCAGCCGTAAGAGCTAATGATATAGTCTCTAAATCCCTCATCTCACCAACCAATATTACATCTGGGTCCTCTCTCAAAGCAGAACGCATGGCATTCGCAAAGCTATGCGTACTTACACCAAGCTCTCGTTGATTGATTAAGCTTTCTTTTGTTTCGTGGTAGTATTCAACCGGATCTTCAATGGTTATAATATGGCAATTTTTCTGAGTATTAATATGATCAACCATTGCAGCTAATGTCGTGCTCTTACCCGATCCAGTAGGGCCAGTTAATAAAACCATTCCTCTATCCAAAAGAGCAAGGTTCTTTAATACTGGTGGAATACCCAGATCGTCAAAATCTTGAACAACTTCAGGTATAGTTCTGAATACCCCAGCCGATCCCTTAATCTGATTGAAAATATTTACACGAAACCTTCCTTTGCCCTCGAGACTGGCTGAAAAATCGATTTCTTTTCTTTCTTCAAATGTCTTTATTTGCTCTTCATCCATGCACTGTTTGATGATAGAGTCCATGTCAGTTTGAATGAGCGGGTCCATGTTCAAGCGTTGCATGGTTCCATTAATTCTAACCATTGGTATTGAACCAACACTTAAATGGAGATCAGAAGCACCACTATCAACAGAGTATGCGAGTAATTTATTAAGATCCATTAGGAGTTACGATCCTTTTGGTGAGCCATACCCCGTAAACTTTCCTAGGTCGGCATCATAGACAACCTGCTTACCAGGTCCACCTGACATTTCTTCCGTACTGCTAGCCGTTATACGACCACCTTGATCATTTAGCTGCAGATCAAACGTCCATTTTAATTTAGTTGAACGACTTACATCTAATTGTCCAGCTCGTTCTAGCTCATCAACCTCAGATGGCCATTCACCACGAGTCTGATAATACATCTTGGAAGCATTATTTATATTGGACATGACAGTTCTAGCCTCAGAGGCATAACCACTCTCTACATATGTTAGATAAGTAGGCAGGGCAATAACGGCTAAAATAGCAACAATTACAACTACAACCATTATTTCAATCATTGTAAAACCTGACGCTGATTTACGTTTGAGATTCATTTTGTACATCTCCTTATTTCTCTATTTTTAACTGTTTTTTATTTTTTCTGCTTAAAAGATTAAATCTTAGAAATTAACCGACTCAAAAGGTAAACGAGAAGAAGTGTGATTTTACTCACATTTTCCTTATACTACTTCAAAAAAAGTATTTTCTTTGTTTGGACGAAAGAGCTAGCTGTTAATTGAATAAAATAAATTCCAGTAGGAACTATTTTACCTTGCGAACTCCTTCCATTCCAAGTCAAACTATACCTACCTTGCCTGTACTCTTCATTGGTAATCGTCCTTATTAGTTTACCGCTTAAATCAAAAACTGATATATTAACAGCATCTAAATTCGGTATATCAAACTTAAAATGAGTCACGGGATTAAAAGGGTTCGGATAAGGTGAATAAAGCATAAAGTCTTGAGGGAGCAACTCAGTATCCGAACTTAGAAGCTGATCTAACAAATAGACAGTAGAAGCGAATTCAACTTCTTCAATATCAATTAGATTATCTATGCCATCTCTACTTGGAATTAAATCGATTATTTGATAGAAAGAATCACCCGTTTCATCCGGAGAAAGAATAACATACTCATCTCTTGGACCGATGTATATTGAACGGTCAATATCACCACTTCCAATTATTAAATCATCACCCATTTGGCCTGAGAAATGATTGATTGCTTCATTTCCTGTTAATTTATTATCAAAACTATTACCGTAAACATTGACATTCATTGAACCCGCGAGTAATAGATTTTGTAAGTACTGAGACTTAAAGGTGTAAACTTTATTAGAATCCAAAGCCATAACAAAATCACCTACATAGATTTCAGGTAATATAGGAGTGTACAACCAATTCTCACCAAAGAAACCTTTGATTATATTGTATAGCGCTGGGTCTCCATTTTCCATAGCCTCCCTTGTAATAAAAGCATATTCGTTATCTCCACAGAAACCAGTTCCTGAAGGATCATGCGCCCACAAACCAAAATAGCACTCCAACCCCATGGCTAAATATTCTTCGTCAAAGTCTTCGACAGGTAAATCGTTTAAGGGGTTATAGTATCCATTTTCCATTGCCAAGTTCATTGCGTCAACAATAACAGACTGCATCCATGGCATTGCTAATTGGATACCAAAACCGTGTATAAAATGCAAAACCTCTTCGTATGTTGCGTCTCTATTTGAACTTAACATATATTGAGGTGACCCCTCAAAAAAGACCTCTGTAGAGAGCAGGTCTTGCCCTTTGATACCAGAATCAAAGAGTAACTGAAGATCCGGGTTTTCATACTCATTTTCATTGTTAAGTAAAAATAAAATTGCATTATTTGTTGCAATTGAATTTGCAACAGCACCCTTTTCATTTCCCCATTCACTACCTGGTATATTTATTAAATAAGACTCAAGAACATGTCGAACGTGTAAAATTTGTTCATCTGTAAAATCATCTTGGATAAGAATTTGAATCACATCACCATTTGGAACATTAACATGTGTATACCTCGATGCCACATCCAAAAAGATTAATTCTGTATTCTCGGGAAGATCTACGATTCCGTTGTTAGATTCATTGATATCAATTACGGGGAGTTCTGGTACTGCGAATCCATCTGAGACTATTAAATATACTGGAACAGAAACAGGTTCTGCTTCTAGCGATGTAATGCTAACGGAGGCCTCGTAAGATCCCTGTCCAAGATTATTGGTCAGAACCTGAAGGCTTAGATCAACGGTTTCCCCACCAGCTAATTCACCAAACAAGTCATTGGCCTCAGATGTTAAAATAGCCCAAGGTATAACCGACTGGGTTGAGTTAGCCATTAAAGTCATATTATTTGTTATAAAATTTTGGTTCGCAACGACTTGAGTCCCTTCCGTTCCCTGCGCATTTTGAAAACCCACAGTACCAGAATTAAGAGTTCCAGTCATATCTCTATAATTAATATCAAAAGAACCGTCTGAATGCAAAATAATTTGAAAATCAAACTGACCCGAATCCGTTGTATTCCAACGTACAACATCATTAAACCATATAACGGCTCGATCATTATTTACGTGGTAATATACATCACCAGCTGAATTGGTATTGCCATTGCTGTTCTGAGGGTTTAAATCATCAAAAAAACCAAATATTGCAGGTCTAGGGAGTGTTGCAGAAGGAACTTCCTCATTCAACCAGACCGTCTCATTTGAGCTTTGCCATCCTATCCAACCGTTTGCATTTACTTGAACATAATTATATGATTCATCATAAAATGGGAATAAAAAAGGTAAATCAATAGCTTGATCTGCAAATTGGTCATTGTGATAAAGAGGCAACTGTGTACCTATTTCGCTAATATCTATCCAATCACTTTCTGTTCCTGGTTGCTCTTCGGATAAAGTTGTCCAGAAATATCCCCCTCCATCCGGTCCAGCTAATGGACTATCGAAAGGTGCTGCACCTGCAATTTCAACTTCATAGCTTAATACAGTTTCTAGATCACCGGAGTTCGTAATCTGGATGGATTGACTTTGACTATCGCCTACCCCCAAATCAAAATTTAAAGATTCAGGATTAACAGATAACTCAGGAAGTCCAAATGAAATAGAAAATGAAATGGTTTCTTCGGAACCAGTTATATTATAAATATTTAAACCACCATCGATTGGGTTACCGTCATTGTAAAGGTAACATGAAGGATCGGTATTATCATTGAACTCCGTAAAGCCATAATCAGCACTAAATGGCGCTTGATCAAAGTTACCATCATTATTAACAGTACCTCCAGGTCGATAAACATACAGTTCATCCGGTGGACCACCAGCATTTCCATTTCCGGCATTTGGATTAATTCTATAAATAACGAGACCATCACGACTTCCTGGTGCATTCTGATCGTACATACCTTCTTGTTTTCTATACTCAACCACAAAATATTCCGTCTCTGAATTTGGTGAAGCTATTTTAAAAGCATTATTTGTTTGCTCATGCAATGAATTAAGGGTGTATGTACCACTTTGGGTAATTTCCGGAATATCACCCCAATCAAAATATTTCCATTGGGTAAATGCACTTGGAAATTGAGGCGGGTTACCATTGGAAGCCATTACATCCCAGCCACCAACTGGAGTTGGAGCTCCATCACCGGCGTAGTGATAATAATCAGGTGCTCCGAGAACATGTCCAAATTCATGACAAAGAACTCCTACATTAAAATACCAAGACTCAGAAAGCATAAATAAATAGTCATTAACCAAGGATCCATTGATCGTTACAGACTGAGAGTACATGGACCATCTATGAGGCCATAATAAATCCGACCATCCACCAGGCTCACCATAAACAACAAAAGATACAGCATCCACAAAGCCATCATCATTTGCATCAACATCAATTAGTGGAGATATATTTGTTGAGATAGAGTTGAGCGCATTTGCGAGTAAAGTATGCTCCCTTGTCGCTCGATCTGTATCTCCATTATACCCCTCAATATTAGAAGCTGAATAAGGTTGATAATAAGCTCTATTATTTTGGTCAACATATGCGGTATTGGTACCTGTAAATGTCCCAGGATAATGAAACGTGTTGACGAGGAGGCTATCATGGGATATATCCAAAAAGTAATGCTTTAGTGATGGTTCGTCTGCATCGGTTTGAAAGACAGCATCATAATAAGACCTTGGTGATGGAAAATCTGGATCGTCTGCAAAACGTATAAAAACATTGATCTGAGCAATCTCTCCGGTACTTGGAGCATCCCTGGAGGGTCTTGAGCTAGAACCATGACCATAGAATTCTTTTCTATCTAGGTAAGCATCATGACTTAGATGTAAACCTCTTTCGATATCAACTTCATTCGGATTTATCGATCCAACTCTATTATTTGTGGGTACTAAATCACCCTCTGCATTAAGGTCAGCGTAATAGAAAAATCCATCATCTGGGTTATGCACAATAGTAAAGTTATCATCATCATGGAGCCTTCGAACATATTGATCGCCGGAGATAAGACACTCTATTTTTGAACCATCTGGTTGCGAAAGAGTACGCGGTATGTCGTTGAACCAGGTTGCACTTAGAACAGATAAAAAAAAAGTAAGAGCTAAAATATTTTTCATGATATACATACGATAACTTAATTACATAGCACCCTAAAAATTAAACTCTATTTAAGCATTATCATGCTCTTGACCTGAACAATAGATCCATCCAAAACGAAAGAGTATAAATAAAGACCACTTGCAAGCACACTACCTCGATTATCCGTTCCATCCCAAGTATAAGATGTTACCCCTGGAAGAATATCGCCAGCATACAGCTGATTGACCTTCTGACCATTCATATTATAAATATTAAGGGAGCCATTTAGCTTCTTATGAGAAGATATTTTAATTGTGGTAGTGGGATTAAAAGGATTTGGATAATTCTGTGATAATGAAAAATCAGTCGGTAATACAGGTTCAATCTCCAAAAAATTTAGAACAGCTCTAATCTGATGAAAAACCTGTCCATTAACCGATGAATGAGTCGCTAAGAATGAGCCTTCTGACCACTCAGTTAATTCATACTTAATTTCTTCATGGCCTAGTACTCCAAGAGGAGTCATGAACCTTCTCAGGAATATTAACTTGTTTGATTCTTTATCAAAATTATGGTAATGATAAGACCATTCTAAATTATCATTAAACAAAAAGTCAGAGGAGGAATGATAGGTGTAAAACCCCTCCCTATCACCACCTTCACCTATTTGAATAGAGATATTTCTGTATTCATATGAAGATCCAGGAGAAGCTAAGTCTTCTGTCCCTATCCAATGCCCTAAAAAGTCTTCACTGGACTGCGAGAAAGCAATACCCAGTAAAAGCAAAGATAAGATTAAATGGTTTTTTATCAATTTTATGTTCATCATTATACAATCTAGACAAACAAAATATACATCTATAAACACTAAAGAAGGAATAGAGATCCCGCCGATAGTGCTTTAAATCACTATTTCATTAAGATCATTCGATTTGATCTCTGCTCTTTTGAGTTTTTCAGAGTATAAAAATAGATACCGCTAGGAACCATTAAACCATTTAAATCTTTAGAATTCCATCGCAGAAAGTATGTACCTGGTTGCTTTTTTTCTGAAAAAACGGCATCAATTAGTTTTCCAGATATATCATAAATAGTGAATTCATAAAGATCATATTCAAAGATTTCATAACGTATTTCAGTCGATGGATTAAACGGATTTGGATAATTTTGTGATAAAATAAAATTTAAAGGTACCACAGCTTTATCTACAAACAATGCTTCCTCACAACTTGGTTCATAGGCACCCAATACTCCATCAAGGTTTGAGCTTGTTAAACACGGTGATGTATCCTGAAGATTAAAAACCGATGACCCAAGATCACAAAATAGTGGATCTACATTTATATTCATTCCCGAGTCAGTTAATAAAATTGTCGATAAACCTTCGATGATGGAGACCCCACCCTGAATATTTGTAAAACCTATTTCTAGGGAAGTTAAGCCACTCTCTTGCGGACTGTAGAATAGTTCTCCATTGTTAGACCATAAAATTGAATTATAAATAGTAACGACGGAGCTATGCATAGAAAGAGCCGAACCGACACCAGCAGTATTGTTTGCAAGAGTAACTTGGTCTAAATTTAAAGAACCTTGATTCGAAACAATAGCACCACCATAATCATAACCATTATTCCCCTCAAACGATGTCCATTCTAGATTTACCAAACCACTATTTTGATATAATGCACCACCTTCAATAAAAGCTTCATTTTTTGATAATGTTGAATATAAAATATTAAAATTTGAATTCTGACTATAAATAGCTCCGCCCCAGTAGGCTATATTATTTTTTAGTGAAACATTCGACAGGGTCGGTTCACCGCCTGATATATAAATACCGCCACCAAAGTTTGCACCATTGTTTCTAATCGTAAGATTTTTTAGTTCAGCATTAGATTCAAAGAGATATACTCCACCACCGATTTCAGCGGTATTATCTTCAATAATTAAATCACTCAAAGTTGGAGAACAATTGGAGATTACAATTCCACCACCATAAGGTTCAGAACCACCCCTAAAAGTTAAACCTCTAATTGTGGCATTGTTATTTGAAGAACCGTTTAGAACAAGACAACTTCCGCCAATAGAACTGGACCCAAAAACTGTTTCTTCAATAAGACTCATATCTTGTGCTTCAAAAGCCATCGATTCAAGGATAAGATTTTTATATGCAAAGTCTATTAGCTCTGTATAAATACCCTCTTTCAATCTAATTGTATCTCCATCAACAGAAGCGGTAATCGCCCTTTCTATCGAACCATAAGGCGCATCAATACTTCCATCATTTACATCATCCCCATTTATGTCTACATACCATACAGGTCCAACATTTATGGGCCCACATCCAGAGGTAAAACAGCCGACCAAGCTTCCATCTTCACCTCCGTAGAGACAGGGCGAATTTTGTCTTATATAATAATTGCCTCCAGGTGCATTACAAAAATAAGGTTCTTCATCTATGTTGCCGGTTCCCCACTCAATAACACCATTTTCATTATCATCAATAGAATCCTCGGAGCCCTGAATTAAGCTGTAATTAACACTCATCTCTACTTCTTCACCATCAGATCTAAAATAAATGGGACTAGAGCCATTACTCCAAATAACAGAATTCAGTACTACCAAGTCACTATTATCTCGTAAATAGATACCATCCCCATACAGTCCAGCAGTGTTGTTCGCAATAGTAACATTGCTAAAAACAACACTTGAATTATTTCTGATATACGTACCGCCACCAGAACTAGCTAGATTATTGGCTAATAACAGAAATGAGAAATCAGGATCTGCATTATTCACATATAGGCCTCCACCCAACCCCTCTGCTTCATTTCCAATTAACCGTATGTTATTTCCTTCGAGATCTGAATTATCTTTAAGAGAAATCCCACCACCTGAATTATTTGCCAAATTTTCTTGAAAAAGAACATTATCCATGATAGGTGTGGACTCGTTGCGTAGATAACACCCCCCTCCAAATTCTGCAGTATTATTAAAAAAAGTGCAATTATAAAACTGAGGATTAGAAGTTTGCCTTGTATACAATCCACCTCCAACATCATCCGTTGTATTTTCAGAAATTGTGCACCCATAAAAAACAGGTGAAGCATTGTAGCAAAATATTCCACCGCCACCACCTTGGTTGGCAACATTATTTTGAATAATACAATCCTTAATGGTCGGTTCACTTTCCTCACAATAGATTCCACCACCATAGGTGTAAAAAGATCCATTATCATCTGGATCTTCTTCGTTTCCATTTCCATTTTGAAGCGTAAATCCCTGCAAAACAGAAGTATTTGATTCACTATTATTAAATGTGGCAACACTACCATTTTGTTGGGCATCAATTATTGTCAGTCCAATCAACAAAGAATCATTATCTAAAATGTAACGCGAGGTTAGAACGATAGCTTTACCATTAAAATCAATGGATTCATCATATTCGCCGGGAGAGACAATAATGGAATCTCCATCAGATGACGAATTAATTGCTGATTGGATAGTAGAAAAATCGGCAGGAACAAGATATGTTTCTGCAAAGGTAAACGATAGTAAAAAGAGTATTAATGGATATATTTTTTTCATTTTTATATGGTTAGTTATATTATAAATATATAGAGAATTATTCAACTATTTTAGGATGAATTTTGATATTTACGATGTTAATTTTCGACCCTTAAATTGATAAACATATAAAAAGAAACGAATATGATTGTATTAATACCTAAAGAAAACTCAAAAAATGAGCCTCGAGTCTCTGCCACGCCAGATACAGTAAAAGATTTAATAAAGTCAGGACTGACGGTACACATTGAATCAGGTGCCGGTACGGAGTCTTTTAAATCAGATGATGATTACAAACAAGCCGGTGGAGTTATTATTGATTCATCTAAAGATATTTACTCTAATGTTGATATTGTATTAAAAGTTCTCGCTCCGTCCTCAGAAGAAATAGAATCACTTAAGGATGAATCTACAGTGATTTCTTTTTGCCAGACAACGCGAGAACTCGATTATGTAAAAGCTCTTAAAGAAAAATCCCTTACAGGATTTTCTATGCATTTGATACCCAGAACAACCCTGGCACAAAAAATGGATGCTCTGTCTTCCCAAGCAAACATATCTGGTTATAAATCTGTACTCATGGCTGCAAACAGACTAGGTGTTTACATGCCCCTTTTGATGACAGCAGCAGGAACGATTAGACCTGCTAAAGTTCTTATTATTGGAGCAGGTGTTGCTGGACTGCAGGCTATCGCAACAGCAAAAAGGCTTGGATCTCAAGTTGAGGCTTTTGATGTAAGGCCCGTTGTTAGAGAGCAGGTTGAATCACTGGGAGCTAAATTTATTGAAGTAGAATCAGATTCAAATGATGGAGTTGGAGAAGGTGGATATGCAAAAGAAACCTCCGATGAATACAAAAAAAAGCAGAAAGAGTTAATGGGAGAGCATATCAGTAAAGCAGATGTAGTCATCACCACAGCCCTTATTCCAGGACGACCTGCACCTATGTTAATCCCAAAATCAATGGTTGAATCCATGAAGCCAGGATCCATCATCATGGACCTTGCCTCTGAAAATGGTGGAAATTGTGAATTAACACAAAAAGACAAGATTGTTCATTTCAATGAGGTAACAATTGATGGAACTTCGAATATACCAGGAACCATGCCTGTTCATGCAAGTGAGCTGTATTCTAAAAATATCGCAGCTTTTCTTAAGTACATGGTAAAAGAAGGACAATTAAACATAGACACAAACGATGAAATTATATCTGGGGCTATGTTTACCCATAAAGGTGAAATAACAAATCAACAGACGCAACAAGCGTTAGAGGATTAACAAATAAAATGGATATCAACATTCTAACCGTATTTATTTTAGCTATTTTTGTTGGAGTTGAAATTATAACAAAAGTACCGCCAACCCTGCATACGCCTTTAATGAGTGGTTCCAATGCAATCTCTGGGATTGCAATTGTTGGTGCAATCATCTCTACAGAGATTAATGGTGGAGTGGGTACTTACTTAGGCCTGCTGGCTGTTATTTTAGCAACCATTAACGTTATCGGTGGTTTTATGGTAACAGATCGAATGCTTAAAATGTTTAAAAGAAACTAAGGAACCTCTATGCTTCTCTCAAATTTATCTTATGTACTTGCCTCGGTTTTATTTATTCTCGGAATTAAAAAATTAAGTCATCCCAAAACAGCGAGACAGGGAAATGCTCTCGCTGCTTTAGGTATGTTTATTGCAATTATTGCAACCCTATTATCCAATGGACAAATTGATCTCAAATTAATTCTTATTGGAGTTTTAATAGGTTCAGCTATCGGTGCTCTTTTTGCAATAAAAGTAGAAATGACTCAAATGCCACAAATGGTGGCAATTTTTAATGGATTTGGTGGTGCTGCTTCTGCTTTGGTTGCCTCGGCCGAATTTTTAAAGAACGGTGACATGAGTACTTTTACAGTCTCAACCATTATTATCTCTGTCTTTGTAGGTACACTCACCCTAACAGGAAGTTTTATCGCATTTGGTAAACTACAGGGCTTTATCAGTGGACAACCGATTGTATTCCCAGGACAACAACTAATAAATGCTATACTAGCATTAACACTTCTAGTCGTCGCGTTCTTGCTCGTTCAAAGTCCTGGTGAAATAAATTACTTTTACTACCTTGTTGCATTTTCTGCTATTATTGGAATAACGCTAACGATTCCTATTGGTGGCGCTGATATGCCAGTTGTTGTTTCATTATTAAATTCATATTCTGGTGTTGCCGCTGCTGCAACGGGATTTGTACTTATGAATAATGGACTAATTATCTCTGGGGCACTTGTTGGTGCATCAGGATTAATATTAACCAACATTATGTGCAAAGGGATGAACCGAAGTCTTGCAAATGTTATATTCGGTGCTGTTGGATTAAAAACAGAAGCCACCGAGAATACATCGGGTAAACAAATTGCAATCAAAAGCTATTCTACAGAAGAAGCTGCTATGATTTTTGATGCTGCTGAAAAAGTTATCATAGTTCCTGGTTATGGACTTGCTGTAGCGCAAGCACAGCATGCAGTTAGAGAAGTTGCTGAATTCTTAGAAAGTAAAAACAGAAAGGTCTTGTATGCAATTCACCCCGTTGCAGGTCGTATGCCCGGTCACATGAACGTGTTACTTGCCGAAGCAAATATACCTTACGAACAACTCAAAGATTTAGATGAAATAAATTCAGAGTTTGAAGATTGTGATGTCGCTCTAGTTCTAGGTGCTAATGATGTCGTTAACCCTGCAGCAAGACATGATACATCATCCCCTATCTATGGAATGCCAATTTTAGATGTTGATAAGTCAAGAACAGTAATCATTAACAAAAGAACAATGAATACAGGGTTTGCGGGAATACAGAATGAATTATTTGGTTTTGATAATTCTATTATGGTATTTGGAGATGCAAAAGATATGCTGCAGCAATTACTTAAAGATTTAAAAGACCTTTAGAGCGTTTGAATTACGTTCAAGAAATTAAAAAAAGAAAAGTTAACTTGGCTAGTCTAGAAGAGAACCTATATTCTCCTCGTTCACTTTTTTAATAAAATATTCTAGTAGTTGGATTCACTATTCAACTACAAAAAAAAAGGAATCCCTATTCAACCTAAATTTCTCTGATTTTATTCTTCGCTCAAATCAACAAGAACTTTTGATGTTACGGAGTACAGTCCAAGTGTTATATACTTTTCGCAAACAGCTTCAGCATAATCTTCAGAGAAGTATCTACCAACTTTAAATACCTTACCTCCTCGATCTATTACGACGTCTAATTCCGGTAATATTTCTTTTACTGCATTAATTTGTTTGTCATCTTGTGGAACAATATTGACTTCGTACATATTCATCTTTCCACCTTTTTCAGATCCCACATAATGTGCTATCATCCCGGTGAACTCTGCAACAGCCATTTCTTCTTCTTTTGTTACTTCATCATCTGCCTGAGCCATCATATTAATTAGATCTACAAGACCTTCAGCAACCTCTATATCTGGACCTTCGTCTAGATAAGATTGAACAATAGATTTTAGCTCTACAAGGTTTGTGACCTGCTCTGGCTTTCCTGCTTTCAACTCGGGTATTTGAATATCCCATTTCGTAGCAAATTGATTAATAAGATCGATCTCTTCTTTTGCGATGTCATCATCTATCGCTGCTAATTTGACTAAGATATCTATGATCTTTGTGGCGCCCTTTGGACGTAACATGTCGCTTATTAAATCACCCGACTCCTTACCCTCCATTTTTAACGCACGACCAAGTAAAGTGA
>JAOLAV010000028.1 GCA_028338895.1 Fidelibacterota bacterium | reverse complement strand
TGATATTCTTAACCAGAGATCATAATCTTCACAGACTTCTAATTTTTCATCAAATAAACCAACATCTTGTAAAACTTTTTTGTGTAAAAGAACTGATGATGGTGAAACACGGCAGATATCTAAGCATTTATTAAAAATTTGGCCACCATATTTTTGATGCTTTTTCATTTGATTCACTCGAACACCATTTCTGATCCAAATCTCATTCGTATGTGAGAATAAAGAGCCTTTATCCTCTTTTATTTGTTGAACTTGTTCTTCGAGTTTTTCTGGTAACCATTCATCATCGGAATCGAGTAAAGCGATCCAATTATTTTTAGAATGTTCAATCCCTTTATTTCTTGCTGCGCTCACCCCATTTCTCAACTGAGATAAATATTTGACCATTGGAAAATTTCCTAGAACCCAAGGCTTTGTCTCGTCAGTAGAGCCATCATCAACTAAAATTATTTCAGAGGCATTATAGGTTTGATTAAGAACAGATTTAATTGCTCTTGAAAGAGTATGCTTTCTATTATATGATGGAATAATTACTGAAATATTCAACAAAAATATAATATTATAAAAAAGTTAAAATAATTTTTGAGGATATTTGCTAGCTTCAATAAGCTTCCCTATCTCTCTCACAACATAAGACTGATCTTCTTTATAAGTGACACCGAACCATTTTTCACCACTGGTCAAAACATGAATATCTTCTGTGCCTGATTGTATTAAATTATTTATAACTGACGGGATTAGATACTCGCTTTTTAATTGAGACCCTTCTTTATCTAAAAAATCAATAAACATAGTCTGAAGGTAATGGAATAGCTTCGGTGTAAATCCCCACATATTCATAGAGACAGGCTCCAAACCATTAAGATGAATTTTTCTATCAGATTTAATACCACTACCAACCTTTTCTAATTCACTCGTTTCAACAACTGTATCAAGTTTTTCACCTTTTAGAGTACAAAGCCCTCTTGTCACAGCACCGTTCATTGATAATGTTTTATCAAGTTGAAATGCAACCATCGAAAAGTTATCCGATCCACTTTTATAATAATCGGCAATAGTTTGAAACGAATCTTTACCATAAAAATCGTCGCCATTGATAACGACAAATGGTTCCTGAATTAAATCATGGGCCGTTAAAATAGCATGCCCTGTCCCCCAGGGCTTGACTCTTTCATCTGGACATTTAAATCCACTTGGAAGAAAATTTAAGTCTTGGAGAGCAAATTCAACTTTTATTTTTCCGATATATTTATCTGTTATTTTTTCTTTAAAATCAGATTCAAATTCTTTTCTAATAATAAATACGACTTTAGTAAAACCTGCCCTAATAGCATCAAAAACAGAATAATCAATAATAGTTTCTTCATTAGGCCCGACAGGCTCGAGTTGCTTAAGACCTCCATACCTGGATCCCATCCCGGCTGCCATTATAAGTAAAGTGATATCTTTCATTTTATGGTTAATTGCTATTGGTGTAGATATAAAAAAAGGGGCTTTTCACCCCTTTTCTTTAAAAGTTAAAAATAATTATTTATAAAACTTTGCCCATTTTGATTCGGGAGCAGAAGCTAATAGTTCATTTTGAAGTTCTAAAGCTTTAGCTGAATTATCTAATTTTTTGTATATCTGAATAACATAATGAGTTACTTCAGGTATCTTTTTATTTTCTGGACTTTTTTCCTTCAAAACAACCAATGTGTTTAACAACTTCCCAAGTGCCTTATTTAATTCTATTTCACTTGGACCTTTCATTGACTGCCTGTAATAAAGATGATGAAGAGCTTCATCCTCTGCCTCAGCACCACGAACACCAGCAACAGTAGTAACTTTTTCTACTTCATATTCTTTTGTTGTTACTTCTTCAATTTCATTCCAGACCGTATTATCCCACATAGAGTCTAGGTCTAATTCTTCATCCTGTGAGAATAACAAACCTAATGATAAAAAACTGCTTAATAATATTGTTTTATTCATCGCTATACCTTTTGCTAATATTGTAATTTAATCAAATTTTTTGTACTTTGGTGTGATTTTCCCCATACTCTCAAGGAAGTCTAATTGCGCAACTTTTTCAGGCTTTTCTCTTTTAATTTGATCATACAGTAAAACAGCCTCTTCGTACTTATACATTCTGTATAATGATACCGCTAAGTTTTCTTTGTAATCTGTTTCATCAGGATTATGCTCAACCGCTTTTTTAAAATAATCTATTGCCATAGAATAATTACCAAGCCTTGCAAAAGTTACACCTACGGTATTATCACTACGAGCTCTTCTTTTACGATGTGAAACAGTCGGAATATTTTGGACTTCAACTTTTTCAGGTTTTTTATTCATTGAGACAAGCCCTTGAGATGAACCTTTTTCCAATTCGCTTTCTAAATCAGAAGATATATTTAATTGACCAAGCATCGATGAACTTCCAGCCAATGAAGCTTTCGCTGCTCCAAAAACTTTATCTAGTTTTCCGGCAAATACAGGATCAATTAAAATTACTTCATCATATTTTTGTTTAGCAAGTCCTTTGTTTCCCATCATGAAATGTGCAATAGAAATATTTAACAAATATCCGGCATGATCTCCTGATTGATCAATCGCTTTTTCATAAAAAGAAATTGCCTTTAAATAGTCTTCTTTTTTAGTATAGCAGACCCCGAGTGTATTTATTGCATCTGGAAATACAGGTTTCATATTTATACTTGTTTCAAGCATCTGCATAGCTTCTTTATATCTTCCAAACTCCATATATTTTACTCCAGCATCATAATAATCCTCTGCAGATGAAAGCTTATTCCCTACTGATTTATAAACAATTTGCTCTAACCACATACCATATTGCTTGATATCTTCTTTCAATAAATTATTAATCCCCTCTAGCTCTGGCATTGGAAGATCTGGGGTAATGTGAGAACCCGCAATATATTTTGCAGATGCTTCCTTCACAGAAATCTCGTTTACATAGTTTTCTGCTTTCATTTCATTATACTTTAGGGCCCCTTGCTTCCAAGCTGAAAAGAACGATTTTCCTACTAATGTTGCTTCTATTGGTACCCAAACTTTATCATTTAAGACAACTACTTCTGAAGCATCTAGAAAATAATTTTCAACTTTATCCGGCTTAATTCCACTATCAAACATTAAAAATATATGTCCTGCACCAGGCTTAAATACGTCCAAAAACATTGTTTCAATACCTAAGTTTGCGAGTAAGGATCCATATAAAGCGGTTAAATCATCACAATCTCCTATTTTATCTCTTAGCATATCGCCAGGGTATTTAACTGTATCAAAAGCAGATTTATCATCGGCAATATCAAGAAAAGGTGTCTCTAAATCAATGTTATAAACTAGGCCGTGTGTTCCAAGAGCATCATATAAAATGATAGCTCTACCGATGTTACTACGACCAAAGTATTCATTTAGAACTGGCGTATAATACTGAATATTAGTTCTAGAAAACTTATCGACTACAGCGTCCGCAGGGGTAACATAACAAGCAATCATATCCGGGTTACTCCATGTCAACTTACCCTTTCCCAGGACATAGGATGATTCTAATTTTTTTTGTGCCGATTTTTCTTCACCACCTTGTTTATATAAAACCTGAACTTCTGGCTGGACAAGGTTATCAAAAGTTGCTTTTTTTGAAGATAATACATCACTCGCAAAAGAAATATCAATTTCATACTCTTCATCTGACTTTGGGGGTAGAATAACAGATTGAGTGTGAGGATTCTCCATCATAGTAGGTACAAAAAGGGAGACATCAACCGGTAAATCCTCATCAGAAATATTTTTAATACCTATTTTAGCAAATGGCTCTGACTCATAATAACGATGTAAGGATCGAAAAATAGGGTTATGAGATATTGTTGTAGACGTAATGCTAACAACATCAGGACTAAATTGTAATGCAAAAGAGAAACGATGAGTTGGGTCTAAATATGGTTGTGTCTCATAGCCGTACTCAACAATTAAGCTTTTAAACTTTATAGAAGTACCGGCAGAAAAAATATTTATCTTTTCTATTCCTAAATTTTCATTTTGGAATCCAGAGCGTAGTGTTAGACGATTTGCCACTGTATACTCGATTCCAAAGTGATTTCTATCTCCTCGATCGTATGCAATAACTAAATTTTCCAGAGGTCGGATGGCAATTCCCAATTTAACGGCTTGTTCTAAAATTGTTTCTGAAGCATTATCTTCATAGCTTACACTTGTACCATTTAAATCATAGACACTCATTCCTAACTTGAGTTTTTTATGGGGCTGAAGTAGAAAACCTATATCATATCCAACACCAGAACTCTTTCCATATGACGTTCCATCAAGCTGCATATCTCTAAATACATATTTAGCATTTAATCCAAAAGAAAAAATTGAAAAAGGTTGAAACCCAAATGCAAAATCAAGTTTATTCTCTGAGAATAAAAGCTCTGTATCATCAAAACCAACACTACCCCAGTCTAGACCTAATGCAATTTTGTCTGAGAATGGTAAGACAAGCCCCATGTATGACTTAGTGATGCCAAGGCTATATAAATCAGAATACGTTGAAGTAAATTCTTTTCTCCTGAGTCCAGGTAAACCAGCAGGATTCCAACTTATGGCATTAGCGTCATCAGCAATAGCAATAAAAGCACCACCCATTCCTAAAGGCCTTGTACCAAAAAATAGTTGGTCAGAAGACTGCGCAAGCAGTAGAGAGTAAAAAGAAAGAATAATCAGTAGATACTTCATCTATTCAGAACACCTACTGTAGTTTTTAATATGGTGCTTTCATTTTTTTCTAAGGTAACTATATAGAGCCCACTTTTTACGACATCACCATTATGATCCTTACCATCCCAAACTAAGACTTGGCTTCCAATAGAGTTATTTGATTCAGGCTGTATAATTCTTTTTAATCTCCCACTAAGATTAAAAATACGAGCAGTCACTTTTTGATTTTCATTCTCTTGTAAATCAAAAAGAATATTTGTTTTATTAAATTCGAAAACAGAGCCCGATGGTGAAAAAATTCTTGGCTGACAAATTAAGCTACTTTCTATTGAGTCTAATGTAGCCACATTATTTGAGGCAAATATTCCGTATATACCCAGCTCATTTAATTGAACCTGTAAAAAAGTTTCTTGATTAATTGTAACCTTGGAGCCACCAATCGATATAATAGACTCTTCCTCAGTAATCCGAGCAATAAAAGGTAATAACTCTAAACTATCTAATAAGGTATCGTTCAATGCAATTCTCATTATCGCGGGTTTTTCTAAGGTTAGGCTAATGGGTTTGAGATTATAAAGAGAGCTCAATTGATATGTTGAATCGCCAAAACTAATATTACTCTGAAGATTATTTATTGATATCGAAGCATCTGAGATAATTGCTCCTTGCGGCACCATGAGAAAAGCATTCCCATCTTCACTAATTGAAGTTCCACCTTTTAGTGAAATAACTGTCTCGGGTGTTTTATATATGGATTCAGAGAGCATTAAATTTTCTCTTTGGTCTTGAGCTTTTGAAACATTAATATTTAAAGCTTTACCATTAAATGTAATTGGTAATGATAATGAGCCAGTCCATTCCTGCCCATTATAACTTTCTTTTGTAACGAATAAAGAGTCAATAATACCGTTATTATTAAGGTCCGGGTTTTCTGGATGTGTTACAAAAACCAAAGGGTCAGCATTTAAGTTTAGGAGAAAGGATTCTTCAAATTTTATAACTAAAATGATATCCTTACTCGTAATATAATTAGCTCTTATTGTATCAACTTTGGGCGGAGTTACATCTATATAAAAATAATCTTTTTCCGACCAATCTGATTTCCGATCGCCATGATCCAAAGAGCGTACATTCCAAAAGTAATTACCTTCTGGAATATTTCTCACTATTTTTCTTGTCAGATATGTAAGCCCAATATTATTGTTCCCGTAGTGGCCTGTAATAATTTCATGATCATTCTCGTTATCTTCAGATCCGATTTGTATCTGGTACTTTAACCCAGACTCCTCCGTAACATAATTTTGAGGAGTTGGAACATCTGTAGGAATCGTCCAAGATAATTCAGTATCTTTTTTATCAATACTTATTTCTAAGCTATAAGGCCTATTTGGAGCACGGTTATTATTTTCTAGGCCTTCAAGATTATCATAGACTTTTGAAACAACATCCGAGTTAGAATTTATTCCAGCGACAAAGAGATCAAGGTCACCATCATTATCATAATCACCAAATTGAGTAAAACTATATCCTAAAGAATCAATACTAAGCTTTTCATCTAAAATAAAATTTGAATTATCCTGGTAATATATAGCTGTGAAGGGGCTTGAGCCAGCTCCGTCAATAACAGAAGATAAACCAGAAGTCAGAAGGTCGAGATCTCCATCATTATCATAGTCTCCCCAGGTTGGCCTTCCATTAAAAACACCTTTTAGCAGGTGACCGTTATCTAAAATAAAGCCATTCATAGAGTTGGTCACAATTTGACAAATTGGTTCACTCGCAATATTTAAACCTGTAACACAAAAATCAATCATTCCATCATCATTATAATCCGCAAAATCAAATGCCCCTGCGGTTACTCCTATTTCAAGGGAAGACCACATACTTGAATATTTAAGAATGTGGGTAGAATCGTTAAGATAAGATTTTATAGAAATAGCTGAAGTTGAATCAGCTCCAATAGTCACTAGGTCTAGATAGCCATCATTATTCAAATCTACCCAATTTACCATGCAAGGAAACATTGGAATAAGGTTTGGCTGGTTAAAATCTTCATCTAGGACACCATTGGTGTTCTGAAAAATCTTAAGATTTCTTACCCCATAATAATCCGTACCTCCAATAACAAAATCGAAGTCACCGTCATTATCATAATCACCCCATGAGTGATTATTAGATCCACCATTAATACCCATTGTATAACCATAAATAGAATTGGTGACACTCGTTTGATCATCGTAGATATAATTACCATTAACATTTTTATAAAAAAAAGTTGCTGGAAACCCACTAAAATTAATTATTTGAAAACCAGATAACGAAAGGTCAAGTTTACCATCATTGGTGTAGTCAACCCAAGATAGGTGACCTCCAAAAACGGCGTCAATATTTTGAGTTAAATCCTGTTCTAATAAGTCACCATTATTATCAAAAAGGTTTGTAATACTATTGCCAGAGAATGTAACACCCGTTAATGCAAGATCTAGTTTATTATCATTATTATAATCTGCCCATCCAGCGGTTGAAAAATAAACCCCTGGAAGAGATTGATTAGAAGTGACAAGTCTGGATATAAATAATGTATCCTCATCAGACCAAGAAGATAAATTTCCTGCAAAGTCTACAGTTTGAACAGACCAATAATACTCACCATGCGGAACGTTATTGAACTCTCTAATTAATCTTTGACCTATGTTTGAAGAACTGTAGGGTATGCTTGGTGAAAGTAGACTAGCCCCCCCCGATTGATTACCAATTTTTAGATTATAACGAAGACCACTCGTAATATCCGTAGCATCCGAACCTGCTCCCCAAGTAAATATAGCTCGGTTGCTAACCGCAAAAGCCGTAAGGCTTTCGGGAGCGTTAGGTGGAGAGCTTGAGTTCGATGAATTATTAAGATATACGTGGGAAAAAGAACTATTCATCTCTTCAATTTCTGTTGTCCCATTTAAAATTAAATCAGGCTTAAGGTCTAAATTAATATCCATAAAATTTGCAATCCGAACATCAGGAAAAGTCTGAATAGAAGTAAATGAAAAGTCTGAGTTATTTCTAAATAATTGAGCGCTTAAACTATGAACATCCATAGCAAAATTAGAGACTGAGTCTGCGCCCGATATAACTATATCTAAATCTCCGTCTAAGTCAAAGTCAGAGACTTCAATCGTACCATAACTAACACTAAAATTAATTTCCGTCTCAATTTCGGTAAAGGTACCTAAAGGCTCATTTTTATAAATTTTTGTTATGTTCGAACCCGCGAGGATATTCCACCCTGACATTATTAGATCCTGATCCCCATCTTGATCAAGATCTGCAAACTTAAAAGAACCCGCTTTTAATCCAGCAAGATCTTGATTTGTGTCTTCTATTAATCTTCCAGTCGGTTCGTTCATAAAAAATCTTGTTACACTCGACGCACTACTGGCGGTTTGTCCCGAAATAATTAAATCGGGATCTCCATCATTATCATAGTCTCCCCAAGCGCTGCTTCCATTAAATAGACTTGGAAAGATTGTAGATGGGTCTTCAGTTAATTGGTCACCATTATTTAAATAAAGCCTATTTAAGATTACATCTTGGTATTCATCAACACCCATTACAAACAGATCGGGGGTACCATTAAGGTCGATATCTCCCCAACTACCATGACTATAAGTAAGACTTAAATTTTCTAAACCAAGGTTTACCTCATAACCATTTGCACCATTAGTTAATAAAAAAGACTCGGCTGACCCATTTACATAAGCATCTATATTCCCATCCCTATTTGGATCAGATAATGCTATATTTCCGAGACCTCCAATAAACTCTCCTATTGTGTCTGGATATGTTATAATCTCTAAATTTGAGAGCGGTGATAATAAACCACTATTATTACTGACTAAAACATCAAAATAGAGTCCAAACCTACGTTCATCATATCCAGAAATAAATAAATCAAATAAACCATCGCCATTCGCATCGGCTACCTGGATTGAATTTGCATTTATTTGAGGGAGTGAATCTGTGATAGCTTGGTTAAATAGAAAACTTTGACTAAAACAAAAATTGAATAAAAAAATTGAAAAGAGAACAATCTTTTTAAGGTTTCTTATATCCATTATTTAGATACTTTATTTACTTGTGAGTGTCCAGACACCATCCCAATCATCCCCAGGTGGGTTCTGAAGAAAGTGTTCACAGCGTGGAATATATACTCTACTCGGATTTGTTTTTCGCCCAGGGAACATATCCTCTAGGGTATCAGATTCTTTAAACGCATCAATAGCCTGTTTAAAATTTTGGTTTTTATAAAGCTTAAGAGCTTCGTGGTATGCTGGAAGAATTTTATTATAGATTTCAGATTCTTTACCTTTTTCAGCAATTAACTCCCAAACCTGAACAGGTTCTTCTTTTCCCATAACTCGAACAAAGTCTAAATCTCGCACAACTAAGATCTCTTTATTCGGCTGATAAGTCGTATCTGCAATTTGAATATAAACTCCATATTGCTTGGCCGAAGCTTCTAATCGAGCTGCGAGATTCACAGTATCTCCCATCATAGTATAATTCATTCTTGAAGCTGACCCCATATTACCCGTAACCATTTGTCCCGTATTAATACCAATCCTATTTTGCATATGATGTACAATTTCAGGCCATCGATCGCCTTCTTCTTGCCATTTTTCTCTTAATACAGCAAGATTATCTTGCATTTTGATTGCCGTTTTACATGCCCACAATTCATGTTGATCAATCGGAATAGGCGCACCATAGAATGCTACAATTGCATCGCCAATATATTTATCAAGAGTGCCTTTATTTTCGAGAAGAACATCTGTCATATCCGTAAGATATTCATTGAGAAGACCGACCAAGTCAGTAGCTGAAAGCTTTTCAGAAAATGCAGAAAAACTTTGAATATCTGTAAAAAAAGCGGTATGATACCCTTCTGAGCCACCAAGTGAAGGTTCTTCTCCACTCTCGTACATCTGATCAATTAGTTCGGGAGAAACGTAGGTTCCAAAAGATTCTTTTAAAAATTGTTTATTCTTTTCTTCTTGAATATAATTGTAAACAGTGATGCCTAAGTAACCTAATGCAAGAGTAAACATCGGACCAAATAAATCAAGCCAAATATTTTGATTTGAAAACAACCAAAATGATAGATAGGAGTAAGCGACTAAGATAGTTCCCGTTGCAATACCTCCTTGAGAAGGTGTCAGTGCGGGTACTCCAAAAGCAAGTAATACTCCAATAAATAATATAATCCCTATAATAATTAGAAGGTCTACTTCATGGATCAAATCATTATTCAAAATTGTATTTAACGCATTTGCATGTAAACCAACCATGGGATACCTAGGATTAAAAGGCATCGGGTTTAAGTCATGTGTCCCTGTAGCAGTCAAACCATAGTATAATTTCTTTCCATAAAATTCAAACGGGACAATTAATCGAGCATTTCCTTTTTCTTCATTTCCAGCTATAAGCCGTTCAGCATTTGGGTAAAAGAATAAAGGTCTTTGTTCATCAATTAGTTTATTCTTATATAAGTTATATATGATTTGATGATTTCTTTCAATCAGCGCTAAATCCGCCAATGATTTTTTAAAAATTTTTGATTGGTCAGCGTTTAAAGATTCTTCAACAGCCTTATTTAGATCCGTCCTAAGTTGTTTATATGTACTGAATGTGTAATTTTCAAGTGTGTAGCTAAGGATCACTTTATTCGTCTGAATTAAGCTATTTAAAGTTGTTTTTGGGTCTTCTAAAAAAGAGAATGCTATTACATTATTATTTTTTATTTCATTGAAAACAAAAGACGGTACTTTTTTAAAATCTTTTGATACTCCATCGGGGTTTTTTAAAATCCAATTTTCCACGGCTCCCATCATCATTGACTTTTTAACCGCATCCAAGATATCTTTTTTTTCTGCGTTTATTAAACCAAGAGAAGGTTTATAAGCTGCTTTGACATTTTTATCATAGGATAGATTAGTAATTCGTTTGAACTCTGAAAGAACATAATTTTTATATTCATTTTTTTGAAAATCTTTAAGTACACTATAAGGATAATGCATTAAATCAAAATTGCCATCCGCATCCTCCCAATTCCCAGCCCAGTTTACCTGCATCAATCCTTCTTTATTTATAGGTATGGTAATCATTTCACGCCCAAATTCATCTGGGACAGCTGGTTTAAAGCGCAAATATTTACCAGGAATGATTTCTACATCATTAAAAGAAGTTTTATAATGGTCAAGAGCTATGGATAAGGAGATAGAAGGAAATAATCGATTTTCATAGAGCCCTACGAGGGGATATTTTCGCATGACACCATCTTTATCTGATTTAGCTTGAAAAAAGTATACACCCGCTGAGCTATCTATAAATGAGGCCAAAGGAAATTCACCATCATAGAAATTAAAAAGAGTCGGAAAGTCGGCTGGATTAACTTCTCGAAACAATCCTTTTCGAACCATTGCATCTAAGCGTTTATCTTGCTCTTTAGTTCTCTTTTTTATTTTTTCTCTTTTTTTAGGCTGAGGTTTAAAACTCTGAGCAAAATAAATATTTTTCGCTTCTTTTGCCGCAATAGCTAAATCATTATCCGGATCAGGAAATAAATTTTTTACAACATCCATGGTTACCATGGAGTCTGTTAAATCACTAAGTACTTTGAAATTCAATTCTCGCTCACTGTGCTCTATGAAATATATATCAAATGCCAAAATATCCATTCCATGTTGTCCAGCAGCTTCAACCATAGGGATATGTTTTTCACGGCTCCAAGGATCCCACTTACCTTCTTTTTGAAGAGCTCTAACGTCAATATCTAGAGTTGCTATATCGTCGCGAGTTTCTATTAGCCCTCTGGAGGTGAATCGCATATCTAAGAGCTTATGTTCTATGGTATCGTATAAATTAAAAATTGCTAAAAAGATAACAAAAAGAGCTATACTTATAGAAATTAAAAGATAAGGTAAGTTCTTTTTCAAAATATTATTCTACTATTGTGGGTGTGATAAATATTAATAATTCACGCTGTTCCTTTTCAATAGTTGTAGACTTAAATAATCTCCCAATTAACGGAATAGAGCTAAGAATAGGTACAAACTTTTTAGATTCTCGTGTATTTTCTGCAATTAAGCCACCAATAATAGCTGTATTACCGTTATCTACAGTGACTTGAGTTTTTACAGTTCGCTTGGTTGAACGAGGTTTATCGGTATCAATTTCGGCTGCAGATAGTAAAGCTTCGACTTGGGCATCAACAAGCATAGTGATTTTAAAACCATCATTAATTCTAGGAGTCACCTTTAATTTGATTCCAATATCTTTCTCTTGAACTTGATTAACTAAAATATTGCTTCCAAGGCCACTATTGCTCTGGCTTTGTGCGCCTTGCTGACCCAAGCCACTCTGATTACTAATATTACCTTCAATATACACCGTTGTAACTGTTTCTGTTTCAGCTTCATGATTATCTAGGGTGGTTACTTGGGGACTCGATAATAGTTTAGAGCGACCACGAGCCTGCATAATTTTCAAAGCCGAAACCAATTGGAGCGGATTAAGTGTCGCTATCGTTACATTATCTAAACTAAAAGGTATTACACTACTAGAATCTATAGATCCATATTCACCCGGGCTAATGGGTGTTTTACTCCAATCAATACCAAAACCTTTCAATGTATCCAAATTAGTCTCAATAAATCGGATCGCTATATTAATATTTGGTATTGGGATGTCTAAGGTCTCAATAATCTTTAAAACTGAACTAATATTTTCTTGAATATCTGAAATAACAATAATATTGGAAGCTCCGCTATTGCTTTGTTTTGACACTAATGGAGTAAACGGTTGAACTTTTCCACGAGAAGTAAGTACAGCGCTTAACGTACTAATTAAATCGACGGAGTTAATATAGTTTAATTTTACAACAACCGTTTCAAGCTCACCCACCATTTGAGTATCGCTACCTTTCACTACTACAATATTTTCTTGTAAAAAATAACTATACCCGTTTGGCTTTAATATTGCATCCAGAGCAGCCTTTACAGTAACGTTAATTAAGGATGCAGTAATAGTGTCTTTCACAGCAGGGCTTATCACAATATTAAGGCCTGTTAATTCGCCAATGAGCATCAGAACATTTTTTATATCAGAATCCACCATATTAATGGACATATTCTGATCTAAGCTGTAATCCGAGTTATTATCCGTTACAGATGTAACATTCAAGGATGACTGAGCAATTAAAAAAGAGCATAAGAATGCTAAATAAGCAATGATTAAACGCATTCGCTTATTTACCTACACCCTTTAAAACTCTTGTATCACCTAGCAAGAAAACAACCCTATCATCATAAATATCTTCAATAATATATCGATCAATACGGTCACCTTCTTCATACCTCTTTCCGTTAACAATTACATAAATTTTATCATCAAGCTTTCCAACGGATTCAATTTTCAATAGCTCAAAGTCAGCCATTCGAGGCTGCTTCTGATCTAAATTCCTATTAGAAATAATTTCGGGTAGGCTACCCAATTCAACAGTCTTTTTTTGAATAAAAGGATTTCTGTTCCATTCACTCATTTGTAGTACTTCTTCTGGAATCTCTAAAAAATCGCCATGAGTATCCATAGCCGATAAATTAGATTTTGCGGCTTCTTCGATTACTTTTTTTTGTCTGGCAAGATTCGTTTTTCGTTTGATTTTTCGAATACTTGGTTTTGATTTAGTTTTTGTGACTCTAGGCTTAGGACGTTTTTTTGACATTTGATAGTAATCATTGATCGCAAAAGTCAATGATAACACTAAGCCAAATATTAATATTTTAAGTCTATTTGTCATCTCTTTACCTTAATTAATAATCTTAAGTGTTAGAGCCGTTTGAAAATATGTATAAATGATAAAACTAATTGTTTGGCGTTCGGTTGCGCCTTTCTCTATAATATTTAAATTGGAAACAGAAATGCGATTTTCACTAGAACGTAATTTTTCAAGTAAAACACCAAAATCTGTAAAGGTACAAATGATTTCTATATCTATCGGGTATTTTGAAATCATAATTTCTTCATTTGTATCCGGAATAA
>JAOLAV010000027.1 GCA_028338895.1 Fidelibacterota bacterium | reverse complement strand
GACGGACATCAAGGTACAGATATTGATATAGGAGGTTTTTATTATATGGATGAAATGAAAACTCCAATTCTTGCGGCTGCTCCAGGTATAGTGAGCTATAGCCATGACGGAGAATTTGATAGGCGAACTTCCTTGGATAATAGTGCTGTCTCAAATGCAGTCATCATTTCGCATTCTGATGGAACATTTGCCTGGTATCTTCATATGAAAGAAAATTCTGTTTCGGTTATGGTCGGTGATACTATTTTTTCGGGCGATACTTTAGGCTTTGTCGGTAGTTCAGGATTCTCAACTGGACCACATCTACACTTTGAGGTTGAAGCCGCATCCGGTAATACCATAGATCCTTGGGAAGGTGAATGTGGGGATGGTCCCTCCCTCTGGGCAGATCAGTTACCATTTATTGGAGATACTAGCGTTTATGATTCAAAATTATTAGGTCATTTGTCAACAGCCTATCCAATCAACGGTAATAATGAAACTTTCAATTACATATTAGATGAAAATTTGCCGAATATGCAGCATATCAATCCGGGTAATGAATGGGTCTCTGCAACTTATATATCCACACTTTTTTACACTGATACTTTAAAAATTGTGTTTTATCGTGATGATGTTTTTGTTGATGAATGGTGGTGGGTTCCAGGTAACACAAATTATTGGTACACAGGACTTGACTCATACACATCTTCATTCTGGTACTGGTTCGGTACATGGGGAGATAACTTAGAAGATCCGTATGGAGAATGGACAGAAAAACATTATATAAATAGTCAGCTAATAGGTGAAAATAGCTATGTATGTGATGATATACCCAACCAAAGCCCCAGTGTCGATTTTCAACAAATAAGCGTTGAAGTTGGAAAAACGGTTACCGGAGAATTTACCGCTACCGATGATGGGGATCCATTCTGGTTTAATATTGAGAGTAATCCAAATAATGGTGGAAGTTTAGAACTTTTAGGTGGACGGAAACGAAAATTTGAATATACTGCACCTTCAGACTTTATTGGAAATGATGTAGTTGGTATCTCGGCAACAGATGATCGTGGTGTGACAGGAGCAATGACTTTTATCATCTTTGAGGTTTCTGGCTCTGGACTCACAAACCTAGAGGTTAGCCCATCTTATGTTAATCTAATGGATAGTGTTTTTATAAGTGCTGATAATTTAGGAGATTTAGGTGATGCATCTGTCTTAGCATCTATTCACGATATTAATAGTGATGTAGTATTTGAGTTAGAATTGATCCAAAATGAGGGTCTATGGTCAGGCTATTGGATTCCTGAAAATGAATCTTTTTTTAATGTTGATCTACAATTAGTACGCAACAATGAAAGTGATGAAATAGTCCTTTATGAGAATGTTGGCTCTTTCACCTCAATAGGTCCAGTCGAAGTAACAATGCTTGGAGAGTTAAACGGATACCCGGAGAATGGAATCTCGTTAGGTTTTACTGTGGATAATAATAGCTCTAACGAGGTTGCTCCTGATATTTCCATTCAATTTGAAGCTGAAAATATGAATTGTCTAACGGATTATTCACAAGATACATTTTTTTTGGGAGATATCGATGCTGGAGAGACCCTGCTATCCAACCCGTATTTATTTGTAGCTCTTTTAAATAATGAATGTAACTCTGATTCAACTATTTTGATTCATGTACATATCCGTTCTGGAGAAGAAGTTTATTGGTATAATGAGTTCATTTTAAATGTTGAACTATTGACAACTGTAGAAGAAAAAGAAATTCCAATTCAATATTCTTTAGGTGGTGCATATCCAAATCCTTTTAATCCTGTTGCTAGAATAGATTATGATCTTACCCAGGAAAGTTATGTTTATTTTGAGATTCATAACCTTATGGGACAAAAGGTAAAAACATTAGTCTCATCAGAAAAAAATGCGGGTTTCCATTCAACTTATTGGGATGCGACCAATAATGCCGGTGATCCTGTATCAGCCGGTGTCTATCTTTATACAATACAAGCTGGAGAGTTTAGACAGACAAAGAAAATGATACTCCTTAAATAATTCTTCTTCTTCTTTTAAAACAAAAATCCCTGCATTTTGTGGGGATTTTTGTTTATGTATTGATTTATAACTGGAATCTCAGTATCACCGCCAACGCAAACATCGCATATATTTAGGAACGAAATTCCTCCTAAGTCACCATTGCAATCATCAATGGGTTCATTCTCATTGTTGTTTTTACAGCTGATAAGAAAAAATAAAAATGCTAAAAAAAGTTTAAGAGACTGTCTCATACACAAAATTACACATCATTCCACAAAAAGAATGGAGTCTTTCTTATAGTTTATTTAGTGGGGTAGAAGGGCGAACCAAACAAAGCAAAATGTGCTAAAAAGCAAAATTTTGGACTTTAATTAAAAACAAAAAAGCCCCGAGTCTTCGAGGCTTTTCTATTTATTATATGTTTAAATCTACTTGAGTAAAATCATTTTCTTTGTTTGACTAAAATCACCTGCTTGTATTTTATACAGATATACTCCTGCAGATACAGATTCACCTTGGTTGTTTGTGGCATCCCATTGAACTAATTTAGAGCCAGAGTTTTGATTCTTGTTTACAAGGTTATTTACAACATTACCAAGCATATCATAAACGGTAACATCAACAAAGGAATCTTCAGGTAAGTCATACTTTAAAGTAGTAATAGGATTGAATGGATTTGGATAGTTCTGGTATAGATTAAAAGTTAAAGGAGTAATATTCCTATCAACGGATAGTGATGTATTTTGAAATACAAATTCTCCTTCCTTTACTACTTCATATTCCTCATCTGAAGCTTTAACATTATACTGTAAAGTCCATCTATCTAAATTTTGGTTGGTCATTAATACTGCCCATTCATAACCAGTTATTGAAACAGAAGAGGTATCACTTTCATATTCTTGAGTGAAAATACTCCCAAAATAATCAAGAGTCACTGTTGTTAGATAAGTAACATCACTATCAATATCGACACTTTCTTCCCAAGCAAAGGTGATTGTTTCATCTGTATCTGTATTAATTTGAATCGTATCTGTGATGGTTGGGAAGACTAAAGCAAAATCTTGAGGTGCATCATTTACAGGTAGAACTGTAACCATAAGATTAATTGAATCAGAGAGGTTGGATTGGTTTGATATTACTATTACATTAATATTTGCATCACCAAACCAATTTTCTTGCGGAGTTATTATAAGTCTCCAATTATCCAACCATTCAATTACTTGTACAGATATCGCTGATGTATCACTTTCAACAAAACAGGAAGAGGATGAATTTGAAGTAGATGAGATAATCAGAGTGCTAGTGGATATACTATCCTCATTAATAAGTATATTATTGATTGGTTCAATTTCTGGAATACTATCAGCCATCCATCCATCTAAAGTTAAAAAAATACTATTGGCTTGTGGTGCTGGACCAGAACCATTGTTATAAAAAAGAGTTATTTGACCATTCCCATATTCCATCACTTGGAGAGGAACGCTTGAATAACAAGGCCCTCCACAAGAATAATGGTAAATATTTACCCATCGGAAACTTAAAATATTTGTTAATGTGTCAAATATTACTTCTTGAGTACCAGGGTAGGAATCACTTATCAGATGCCCCCCAGAGTTGTTGGTGACGGTGTATATTCCACTTGGTTCAATCTCAATAGAAATAGAATCATCATAAGACCATGTTTGATCATTTGTAATATTACCGGACCATGAACCAATAAAATTATTGAGACCTAAAGTAGAGGGGTTTTCATAACAGACATTATAATAGTCACAGCATGCATCACCATATCCGGCACAATCTAAACTGCATACACAATCTATATCACCATTAAAGTATTCTTCAAGAGATCCTCCACCGCAGTTCTCTTCACATGAATTTTGAGCTTGAGTAAGAGATAAAAAAAAGGTAATTACAAAAAATATTTTTTTAAAATAATTCATTTATATAACTATAATCGTCTAAGAAATATACACTACTCATTAAAAATATATTATCAGTTAATAAATATTAAGTTAAAAAAATAAGTGCAATACTATAGTCTCTATCGGTTTGAATAAGTCTCTATATACTTGTTATAACATCTTTGTTTTTTAATTCATCGATATTTCGAGGCTTTTCTATTTATTATATGTTTAGATCTATTTTAGTAGAACCATCTTTTTAGTAGCTCTGTATCCACCAGCTTGAATAGTATAAATATACATTCCAGCAGATACTCCTTCTCCAATATCATTTGTAGCATCCCATTGTAGAGAATGATAGCCTGCTGTTTGATTAGCATTTGATAAAGATTTAATCCTTCTACCCATTACATCATAAATACTGATACTTACCAATGCCTCTTCTGGTAAATCGTATCTAATCTGCGTTGTTGGGTTAAATGGGTTTGGATAGTTTTGATGTAAGACATATTGTAGCGGTATTACATCTTTATCAGTTGATAATATTGCTTCACATTCCACATCAAACGCTCCCATATTAGTACCATTTCTGCCTGTTCCAATACACGGAGAATTTTCTGTTAAAGTAAAATCACCACTATCGGAATTGCAGAATAATGGGTCTGAATCAATATTACCTACACCATTCCAACCACCTTGAATGTCACTATAAGTGATTGTTGGTGTTCCGAATCCCTGAATTTGATTTGGATTATTACCCCATATAATTGAATTAGTTAGCGTGGGATTGGTATTGGCCCCTACTAACAATCCACCACCAAAAGCTGTAGCAGTATTCCCACTAACTGTTAAATTTATTAATGTGGCATCAGTATCAAGGATAAATATCCCCCCACCACTTGATGCTGTATTATCAGTTACAGTAACATTTGTCAACGTCGCTTCTGAATTATTAATTATCATTCCACCACCAAAAGAATCATTTCTATAGCAATTATTCCCAGTAACTATTACATCCGTCACTGATGCAGTAGCTGAAAAAATCATTAATCCACCGCCATAATGTTCCGAAGTATTATCCTGAATAATAAGATTTGACAAAGTTGGACCAGACACTCGCCAAATAGAAATTCCACTACCGGCAACTGAAGTATTATCTGTAACGATCAAATTCTCGAAGACTGCGTTAACAGGACTAACTGGTCCGTCATAAACATATTCAAGGTCAGGATGTGTTACGAGAATTCCACCACCGCCGATACATCCGGCACTTGAGGCATTTCCACCTGTGATTGTAAAGTTTGCTACTTTAATGTTTTCACATTCTTCCACTATTTTAATCACTCGGCTTTCTTTGTCAAAATCAGCTTCTGCATCTAATATTGAAGTTTCTCGACTCGTGCCAATCAAATGAACATAATCTGGAAGAATAATTGGAAATTGTTCACCCGTTGTTGATGGCGAAAACACACCATCTGCAACATAAATTGTGGTAATGGTAGCTGAGTTATCTTTTACTAAACTTAGAGCATGGCTAATATTCCTAAAAGGCTGAGATTCTGTTCCAGGGTTGTTATTATCCCCGTCCATGGAAACATAAAATGAATTTTCTTCAATACAATTGCCTGAAATATCATTTTGGATGTATGCCGCTTTTTTTTCTTTTGATTTGAGTACAAACTCATTAACACTATTTGACTCACAATCAATATCATCAAAAATGCTGTAGCTTACATCAATAAAGCCCTCATAGCCTCGGGAATAAAAATTCTTACCATCTCTGCTGCTGTTATTCTCAAAATAGTTATTTTGAATATTGACCTCTTCCGGTATGTCTCGGCTTGAGTGACGGGTTCTTCTGGCATTGCTTCTGTCTTCATCAAATTCAACATCATTATCATCAAAGTGACCAATTGCACCACCATTTAAGACAGCTAATGAACCATTATCATCATCAGTCGGAACTCTACCATTATTTATAAATCGATTATACTTAATGGTTGGATAAGCTTTATATATCAGAATTGCACCACCGGATCGTTCTGGGCGTTGGACAATTAATTCGCATGTATCGTTTTCCACCATAGCGGTGCCAATACCATCTTGAAAGGTGAAGCCTAAAATTGAGGGTGCAATATTACCATCCCGAATAACCAGGCAACTTCCATAATCTGGATCTACTGGTTCCAGGGTACCACTGATGATGGTTTCTTGAATATTTTCATTATTGATCCATTCGTTATTAAGGTCATCATTTAGCGCATGACTGGCGAGGACTATTTCTTTTTCAAGAATGAGGTTTTCTGAATAAGTCCCCTGTGCAACAAGCACAGTGTCTCCATCAACCGAAGCATTAATACCTGCCTGAATGGTTGTATAATCAGACGGTATGTTTATTGTGGTAGCGAAAAGGATAGAAATCAATCCACTCCCAAACTGTATTACTCTTTTCATTGTTTTGTCCTCATAATTAGTAAATAAAATATAAACTGTTTCAAATATAGATAAAAATACATAAATCATAGTATATCTAATAATTCAGCGTCACCAAAATTAGAAGAAAAAATTTAGAGACACCCTATCCATTAGCTTTTAGGCGAACAAAAAACCCCATAAATGTGGGGGGAGGCTAAATATAGCATTACAATGTGTCTGCATCTTATTACCTTACCCACACCCCCATCGTTTCAGGTTGGTGGTTGGGAATTAGGTAGAAAACTTTCTTTTGAACTACTTTATCATTATATGTTTATATCTACTTCAGTAAAATCATTTTCTTTGTTTGACTAAACTCACCAATTCCGGAGACAGGATCACCAGAAATAATTCAACCTTTTACTTTTTCGTCTTTTTACAGCATTTAACTTTATATTTTTATTCTATGAGTATTGATAAAAGTAGATCGTTTAAATAATGAAGGATTTATTTAAAAGAAGAACGAAACTAATTCGTTTTTCCATCAATTGTATTAAGATATCTAGAGTAAATGAAAACAATAAAAAGCCTTGATTTTTTTTCAAATCTGAGTCCATCGGAACATTCTTATCTTGAAAGTCTTTTAACTTTTAAAGAGGTTTCTAAAAATCAAATAATCATTAGCAAAGGTGATCTATGTAAAAAACTATTTTTTTTACATAAAGGAATTATGTCTAGTAATTATTCAATAAAAGGTAAAGATTTTGTAAGAGATTTCTATTTTAAAAATCAAATTTTTACAGCTCAAGAATCCTTTTATAAACAACAGCCTGCAAGATTTTCTATAAAATCCTTAACAAAGGCTTCATTGCAAGAGATATCGTTTGAAAACCTTGAACTAGCTTTTAAAGAAATACCAAGCTTAAGAAAAGAAGCATATGATTTATTGATGAATGGTTTTATAAATATTTCTAACAGATTAGAATTTATGCTTACTCTAAAACCCGAGGAAAGATACAAGAAATTATTAAATGAAAGTCCTGGAATATTTAATCTAATAAATTTAAAAGTTATTGCTTCTTATTTAGGAATAACTGACGTTGCGCTAAGTCGAATAAGAAAAAGAATCGCTTCTCCCAAAAAAAATATTTCTTAGAGTAAAAGGAAGAGTAAATATATTTTATAATAGCTAAAAAATAGGTTTTTAGACCTCCTCAATAATCCTTAAAAACAAATTTTTTAAATAAGCATAGTTGTGATACATTTATTAAATAATACAAGTAATAATGAACAACTCTATCTCTAGGCTGATTTAAACGTATTTACATATAGGCTTCATCGTTATTTTTTTTTAAAAATAAGGACATTAATATTATATGGCAGATATTAATCGGACGAAAAAGGATTGAAGATTAAAACTTTTTAAAATCATTTTTAAATGTTAAAAAGCTCCATAATTATGGGGCTTTTTGTTTAGTATATAGTCAGTAATATTGTTGTTTACTATCTAAGTTTTTTAAAAAAATCGAGATCATTTTGTCATTAAAAGTAGAATTAAATAAAAATTTTAAACCAAGTATAAATAATTTTAAGAAGAATATTGATTTGGAGATCGAGGAAATTGGTCTTTTCCATTCAAAAATAGGGAATCAAGAGACTCCGCTAATTGAATTACCTGAGCTTGCTAAAAATTTAGGTATAAAAAAACTATTGATAAAAGATGAAAGCTATCGATTTGGTCTTCATGCATTTAAAGCACTTGGTGCATCGTATGCCATGTCCAAACAAATTAATGAAAATCCTGAAATAGAAATATTTTGTACTGCCACGGATGGGAATCATGGTAAAGCTGTTGCTTGGATGGCCACTAAGTTAAATAAAAGAGCTATTATTTATATGCCAAAGGGAACAGTGGCCGCTAGAATTGATTCAATCAAAAAAGAAGGTGCCGATGTTATTGTTATTGATAAGGCTTATGATATTGCTGTTGAAATGGCAAAAAAACGAGTCTCATTTGAAAATCAACAATCAGGATTAAAAAAGTGGTGTTTAATTCAAGACACTGCTTGGAAAGGGTATGAAGAAATACCCTTAGATATAATGAAAGGCTATTGGACTCAAATACACGAAGTCACAAAACAAATACTTGATAAAAAAATAGATCTAGTGATTCTACAATCTGGAGTGGGAAGTTGGGCCGCTTCCATCGTTGATTATATTATTACTCAATGGGAAAAAGCACCTTTTTTTATTAGCGTAGAGCCTCATTCCGCTAACTGTTTATTTGAATCTATCAAAAGAGGTAAAAGAATATCTATTCAAAATAATAAATCAACAAATATGGCTGGATTAGACTGTGGGTCAGTATCGACACTGGCATGGAATATTTTATCTGAAAATTTAGCTGGATCTATTTCGATATCAGATTCACTATGTGAAAAATCTATGATAACTTTAGCGAACCCATTAATTGGAGATCCGATGATAGTCTCTGGTGAATCGGGAGCAAGTGGATTAGCGGCATTAATAGGACTGTCCAAAAATGATGATTTTAAAAAATTCAAACAAAACATAAATTTAAATGAAACATCGACCGTTTTAATTTTTAATACTGAAGGCGCGACAGACCCTGTTAATTATAAAAAAGTTACAAATACTTAAAAAAATCATTAATTAATATGTTCTTAATAATTTGTAAATTTCTAACAATATGACTGAACCCATCCATAAACTGGCCGTTATTGTATTTACCGACATAGTTGGTTTTACGAAGCTAACAGCTTCGAACCAGCAAAAAGCGAGTGATTTATTAGATCTTCAGAGAGAAGAACTTTTACCATTAGTAAAAGCATACCAAGGTAAATGGATAAAAGAAGTCGGTGATGGTCTAATCTTAACTTTTGATACAGTACAAAAAGCAATCCACTGTTGTATAAAAATCCAAGAAAAAGCAAAAAATATAGAAGATTTAAATCTTCGCATTGGAATGCATTTAGGCGAAATATTAGAAAAAGAAAATGATATTATTGGTGACGATGTCAATATTACTGCTCGCATTGAACCTTTCTCTGCTCCCGGTGGTATAGCTCTCTCTAATAAAATAAATGACTCTTTGATTCGGGAGCCTGAGTATGAAACCAAATATCTTGGTAAACCAAAGCTAAAAGGAGTAGGACAGCAAGTAGAAGTCTATTGTCTAATCTCTCATGACTTACCTGCAACAAAACTATCTGAAGTTTCAGCAAAACTAGAAAAAGAAAATAAATTTTTAATTCCGGCTGTTTCAAGTTTCATTGTACTACTTCTAGGGGTTTATTATCTCTTTTTTATGAAGCCTGATATTGCCTCTATTGCAGTTCTCTATATGAAAGTTTCAGGAGGAGAGGACCTAAGCTACATCGAGGCAATAACCGAGGATTTAATTTTTGATCTATCTAGTTCAACAAATGGTATGCTGAAGGTATCAGAGCCTGCTTCAGTTAAGAAATATAAAAATAATGAATTGGAATTTAAAGAGCTTGGGCAAAAGCTTGATGTTAAATTCATTTTCCAGAGTAGTATTCAGCCAGATGGAGATGGCTTTAATTTGAGATGTAGGCTAGTTGAGGCAAAAACAGGTGAAGATCGATTTATTAATAAATGGTTCATTGATAGCCAGAACTTGCAGTCAATTGTAGGTGTACTCGCTGAAAATATTATCAACGAACTAGAAATAGATAAAAAATCTGATATTGCTGCTCAGCAATATGACCCCAAAGCGTATGAGCTATATCTAAAATCTAAAACTTTATTTGCAACGAGTAAGAATTCGGATGATACTCAAAAATCAATTGATATGATGCTAGAAGCTACAAGAATTGATAATAACCTGATTGGTGCTAAGTTATTTTTAGGGTTAATGTATGAAAATTCAAGAGATTATGAGAATGCTAATAAATTATACAGTAGAGCGCTATCTCAGAGTAAGACAATAGGAGATAATGCAATCATTGCTGAGGCATTAAGAAAGCAAGGTAAGCTCTCAAGAAAAGAAAAAGATTTTGAGGGTGCAATTAAAAAGTTTAATGAGTCCATTTCTATTGCAAGGGTAATGAATGATAAAAATGCTATGGCTAAGACTTTGAATAGTATTGCTATTTTATATTGGCAAACAGACAAGAAAGAAGAGGCGCTTCAAAATTGGTTAGAAGCTCTAAGAATTGCGGAAGAATTTGATGATAAGCTTAAAACATCTAAATACTTAAATAATTTAGGTATCTGGTATGAAAATGATAATAGTTTTAGTCGATCAATCGAATATTATAATAAAAGCTTAGTCATCAAAGAAGAATTAGCTGACAACAGAAATTATGGTAAAACATTGCATAATCTAGGTCAGGTATATTTTGAAATGGGTGATTATGAGAATGCAATTGATCATTACAATCGTAGTATTGATATGAAAAATAATTTGAATGATTTAGTCGGACTTAATAAATCAATTTTAAATAAAGGAATTACGTATTTCTTTCAATCGGACTATGATAATGCTTTAAAGGAAATTAGACAAGCAATCAAGCTATCAAAAAAACTCAAAAGAGATAAGCTGATTGTAGAGAAAGATAGATACCTTGGAATGACATACTTTCACCAATCTCAATATGATAGTTCACTTTTTTATCTCAAAAAAGTTGAGGTTTTATATGAAAAAATACCACCAAAAGTTGCGTCGGTTAAACCATATATAGCTGCTTCTTTGCAAAAAATAGGTGACAATGAAAAAGCTAAAATACAGCTAGAAGGATTTCAGGCTTTATTAGAAGAAAATGATTTAAAAGATAAGGATGTTATTTTGGTAAGTTGGTCGGCATACCAAGTATACAGTTTAATTGGTGAATCAAAAAAAGCGAAACGATTTTTAGAAGATGCTTATTTTGCAATTAAATCAAAATCAAAAGAGATAAAAGATAAATCAGATAGAAAACTATACCTTGGAACCGAATTAAATAAAAATATTTTAAATAAATGGGAAGAGTCATAGTCTTTTAAAAATAAAAATTTATTTGAATTAGTTAGTTTTTTTACTAATTTTTTTTATTAAAATTAATAATCTGCTTTTAAGATCTAATCGCTTTAGTATTAAAAGCTTGAAATTAACGGGTTCAATCATGAAAAAAACGTTAGCAATCCTTCCACTTTCGATTTCTTATCTCTTTGCGAGCATAATCAATGTCCCTTCTGATTATGTCACAATTCAAGAAGCAATTGATGCTTCTCAAACAAATGATACTGTTCTTGTAGCCCAAGGGACTTATCATGAGAACCTTATTCTTGAAAAACAAATCGTCCTAACTAGTCATGCAATTAATGATGATCTTGATTCAGAATGGATAAGTAATGAAAATATTTTAAATACAATCATTAGCGCTCCAGAAGAGCCAGTCAATTCTAAATATGGTAGCTGCTTGGTTATTAGAAATGTAGTCTGGGATGAGGTAGAAGAACCTCTTGAACCAACTATTTTAGGTTTTACATTCACTGGAGGTCAGGGCACTTCTATGCGCTCAATGAATTGTGATGAAACAAGTGATAAAAGAGCTAAAATGAAAGCTGGTGGTGCGATACTTGTTTTCATGACATATCCTCAAATACAATATAATCGTTTTATAGAAAATGGAAAGCAAGGTCCTCAGATGGGTAATACAACATCAGATGATGCAATTATGGGCGGCGGCATAGCTCTTTATGATGACGAGAATATTGAGTTTGACGAGGATAGATCACAGAGAAGTCAAAACACTAATTCTAGTATGAATAGAAATAGACCAGAAAGTATTAATCTCCAAAATAATTATTTTTCAAACAATAGTAGTAGCGATGGAGAAAATCTTTATTCTTCAGGTTATGATGGCTCTATTGATTTAAGTGATAGCTATTTTGATAATATTGATTGTGTAACAAATGAAGTAAATGAATTTGTCCTAAAGTCTCGTAACGATGCTGCTGACTATATTCAAGATGATATTAATGGAGTATGTATTGAAGAAGGTATGTTCTATGTCTCCGCTAATGGAGATGACAATAATTATGGTACTGAATCAGAACCATTCAAAACTATAGGAAGAGCTTTAAGCCTTGTTAAAACAACTGGTGAGACTACAACCATACGTGTTTTAGCCGGTCTCTATGCACCGTCGACAACAGGTGAAAAGTTTCCAATTTCACTACCAGATAATGTTTATTTAGTTGGTGATGCTGCAGATAATACTATTTTAGATGCTGAAGCGGATATAGATAATCAGCGACGTGTTATTGTTATTGAAAATTCAGAAAATGTAATGGTATCTAATTTTACCCTTACTGGTGGCTATGATGAGAATGCGGGCTGCCATGGTGGTGGTGGGTTATCTCTGATTGTTCCAGAAGCGGACCCAGAGGGTGATATCTATAATACAGATGCCGTCTTTGAGAATTTAATCATTAAAAATAATCATGCTTACAACGGTGGAGGAATATCTGTTTTTAGACTATCAGGTGCAACATTTGAAAATATTGAAGTCTCAAATAATACAGCTGCTTATATGGGTGGAGGAGTTTTTCTTCTAAAAGGAGTTGCTGAATTTAAGCAAATGGTCATTGCCGAAAATGAAAATGGATATCAGCAACAAGGAAGGCAGGGAGGTGGTATGATGTTTGCTTTCTCTGGTGGAACTCTTGAAGATGTAATCATAAAAGATAATATAACTGGAGATAGTGGCGGTGGTTTATGGATAAATAATGGAATTGGTCTTACTTTAAATAGGGTAACCATTACTGATAATACTAGTACATATAATGGTGCAGGAATCGCTTTATTTCAATCTGAACCAATCGGAATGACAAGAACTACAATTGCTAATAATTTTCTAGCTGGTGATGCTAATGGTAATGTTGGGCAAGGGGACGGAATGTGGTCAATGTTTACTAATGTCGCAATCTCAAATTCAATCTTCTATGGTAATACTGGTACGGGTAATGAGGTAGTCAGAATGGGTGGGGATTATTTTTATATGGTCCATAGCTCAACACAGACTGAAGCTACTTATAGTGATTATTCTCTTGGAAGTATTACAGGAAATCCACTTTTTGTTGATGCTGGAAATGACGATTATTCATTGCAAGATGATTCACCATGTATTGATGCTGGTACTATTGATATCAGTTTTGACGGGAATGAAGCTTATATAGATGATTATTTTGGATTAGCACCAGATATGGGTTCTCATGAATGGGTGCTGCCCTCAGTTAATAATCTAGCCTTATATCTAAGTGGTGACCAGATTAGTCTTACTTGGGATTTATACTCAGATCCTAATTCTCAATATTATGCTGTTGAATTTTCAACAGACCCAACTTTCTCAGAAAATGTTGAGCAAATATTAGGAGTGGATAACTTTTTTGTTTTCAATGAAGATCACCTTGAGTATGATACAGAATACTTTTTTAGAGTTGCTGTTTATACTACAATGTGGAGTGAATATTCTGATGTCCTCTCTGGAGTCTTAGAATTCTTAAATACAGACAGCGATATACAGAACCCTTTAAGCTATTCTTTGAATCAGAACTATCCAAATCCATTTAATCCGACAACGAGTATCAATTACAGCTTACCAAATGCTGAAATTGTAAATATTACAGTATATGATTTAAATGGAAGGAAAATTAGAACACTAGCGAATGGTTATGAATTACCTGGCTATAAATCTATTAATTGGGATGCTAAAAATGAATTAGGGCAAGCAGTTAGTGCAGGCTTGTATTTGTATACAATTCAAACAGCAAATTATATAGACTCAAAAAAGATGCTCCTACTTAAATAAAGTAATTAAAAATCTTTTTTTAAAGAAAAACCTCACTTTTGTGGGGTTTTTTTTTTGTAATATGTTACCAAGGTAAGGAGAAGAGCCCGTTACTATATGGGTCTTATTTCGTAATTATCAGAGAAAAGATACTTTTAAGGTTTCTATTAAATAGATCTTAAAATAAATATTTATAAATGAGGAAAGATAAATGAACCTATCGATAAAAAATATTTCAAAGACATACTCTAATGGAGTTCAAGCATTAAAAAATGTTAGTCTTGAAATTAATAATGGTATGTTTGGCCTTTTAGGTCCAAATGGTGCTGGTAAATCAACATTGATGAGAACTATTGCAGCTCTTCAAGATGCCGATAATGGTTCCATAATGATAGGTGATATAAATGCCGCTCAAGATAAACAAAAATTGAGGGAAATTCTGGGGTATTTACCTCAAGAATTTGGGGTGTATCCTAAAATATCCTGTTATGATCTTTTAGACCATATGGCTGTTATGAAAGGTATGGTAGATTCAAAAATTCGTAAAGAGATTGTGGAATCCTTAATACACCAGACCAATCTTTGGGATGCAAAAGATAGAAATCTAGGAACATACAGTGGTGGAATGAAACAGAGGTTTGGTATTGCCCAGGCTTTGATTGGAGACCCTAAACTGATTATTGTAGATGAGCCAACAGCGGGTTTAGATCCAATGGAAAGAAATAGGTTCCATAACCTCCTTAGTGAGATTGGTGAGAATGTCATTGTTATTCTTTCTACGCATATTGTGGATGATGTCAGAGATCTATGTAATGATATGGCTATTATATTAGATGGAGAAGTCAAGATGGTGGGTGAACCAATCGAACTAATAAAATCATTAAATGGAAAAGTCTGGAAAGGTCTAGTGGATAAAAATGAGGTCATTAAAATAGAAGAACAAAATCAGGTTATCTCTTCTCGATTACATATGGGGAAAGTTCAGGTTCGAGTTTTTAGTCATACACCATTAGAAAATAGTTTTGAAAAGACCGATGCTGAAATTGAGGATCTATACTTTTCAACGATTCATGGCTTAGACCTTAGTGGTGCTGAATAAAATGTGGAGGCATATTTTAAACTTTGAGCTAAAACTAGGACTTAAGAAAACTTCTTTTATTGTTTATTTTTTAGTTTTTTTTAGTTTGGCATTCTTGATTGTTAATATTTTAGGTGGAGCTTTTACAGGTGCCAGAATTATCATTGGTAATGCAAATAATCATCTTAATGCTCCCCTCGTAATTGCAGAACTACAGACTATAATTAGTCTTATTGGAGTTCTCATTTGCGCTGCTATTTTTGGTAATTCTGGTTATCGAGATTTTGAGTTTAATACTCACTCCTTATTTTTCACAAAACCAATTAAACCATCTGACTATTTCCTCGGTCGATTTTCGAGTTCTTTTATTCTATGTATAATCATACAATGCGGTTTTTCACTTGGACTTCTGCTTGGTTTTCTGATGCCATATCTTGATAGTGATGCTTTTGGACCTTTTAACCTTTATGCTTATTTACATCCTTTTATCGTTATGGTTATTCCAAATATTTTTATGGTTGGTTCACTTCTTTTTACAATTGCTGTACTTACGCGTAGAATGTTACCTACATACATGGCTTCTGTCGTCCTATTATTTGGATATTTAAGTACTGGTACTTTTGCCAGTGACATGGAAACACGTTGGATCGCAACTCTGATTGATCCATTTGGTGGAGAGGCTATAAGTGATGCGACAAGGTATTGGACGCAAGTTGAACAAAATGAAAATTTCATCCCATTAACAAAATGGCTCTTACTCAATAGACTATTGTGGATTGGTATTGGCGGAGTCTTTATGGGAATTGGTTTATGGAAATTTGATTTTAAACACCCAAATCCTGGAAAAGTTAAAAAAGAGACTAAGAGGCTGCAGGAAGAGTCAAATACTGTTACAAAACAAAGAAAATACACTAGCTTTACACCAGTTTTTAATAAGATGACTTTGTGGCTACAGTTTAAAACACAAGTTAAAATTGAGATTAAGCGTGCTTTTCGTGATCCTTATTTTATAGCTATTGCTGGTACAGCTGCAGGTTTTTTAATCTTAAATCAACAATCTATTGGAAAGATGTATGGAGTAAATACTCTTCCTATAACAGATATGGTTATTAATGTTCTCGGTGGCTCATTCGCTCTTTTTATGTTGATCTTAATTACGTTCTATGCTGGTCAAATTATATGGAGAGAGCGTGAACTAAAAGCAGACCAAATTATGGATTCATTACCTATTCCAAATTGGGTTCCTTTGGTTTCTAAGTTGATGGCGTTAATACTTATTCCAGGTATAATGTTATTCATACTAATGATCATTGGACTTGGAGTCCAAACATGGAGAGGGTTTTATGATTACGAAGTTCATCTTTATCTGAAACAATTGTTTGTACTAGATTGGACAAATTATGCTCTTTTGTGTGTACTTGCATTTTCCATTCAGGTTATTGTTAATCATAAATATTTAGGCCATTTTATTATGATCCTTTATTTTTTATTTGGCATGTTTGCAGGTCAATTAGGATTAGATCACTCGCTCTATGACTATGGGTCTGGCTCTGGAGCTCCTTATTCGGATATGAATGGTTTTGAACCTTATATATGGCGACTCTTTTGGTATAAGGCTTACTGGATCTCTTTTGCTGTGCTACTTGTTTTCGTTAGTAACTTGTTTTGGAGTCGGGGATTGACGGGAGCTTTTAAATCACGATGGATTGTTGGTAAAAAACGAATGAATGGTTTAATCAGAAATTCAATGATTG
>JAOLAV010000026.1 GCA_028338895.1 Fidelibacterota bacterium | reverse complement strand
ATCTGCATTACCTCGGGTAAATTGGTAGGTGTAATTTGTCTGGATAAAAATATCATTAAGATTATAATCTAGTTTTAGTTCTAGACCTCTTACATTTCCATAATCTTTATTTGTATAAATACCGTATTCTATTTGATTGTAAGTACTTACAACGGCAAGACTTAGTAAATCATATATATCGCGGTAATAAAGGTTTACTTCAAAACTCGCATCTTTGTTCAACTCCTGCCATAAACCAACTTCATAGCTAACCGTTTTTTGGGCATTTAAACCGAGGCTATCTGAAGCAAGGTTTGCATTACCAACTACGGAGGAATAATCTGTTGGTCCAATTATTGAAGATTTATTCTCATAGATTGAGGACATTGGAGGCATTTGAAGAAAATGGCCATAACTAAAATGAAGCACAGCAACTCTTCCCAGTTGATATGCAAAACCAAGCCTTGGACTTAACTGTGTGGCAATTGATGTTTTAATAGGTTTTGACATTCGTGATTCATCAATAATTAATTCTCCGTTTGAGTTCAGAGAGTCAGATCCATCTAATTTTGTAAGGTAATATGTCGAAGAATTCGTAGGGTTCCTTCTTTGGCTGGGATAGGTAGTATTTGCATCAAAAGCATCGTAGCGCAAACCATAGTTTATTACAATTTCATCTTTTTCAAATTTATCTTGTAAATAGACAGATATTTCATTCGGTTTTACATCATAAATATCAGAGTAAATAGTATTATCTCCTAACACTTCAGGAGAATAATAATCAGCATCTAATGAAGTACCAGCATAAGCATTCCTGATGGTTCTATATTTATTATCTAAATTATAGTTTGTTCGCGAAAGACCAACTTTAAGACTATGTGCATTATTAATTTGCCATGTAAAATCAAATTTTGTATTAAGTGTGTTTGTTGTTCGTTGTGTATGCCCTTTATCTTGACCTCCTGTGAAAAATCCAGCTCCATAAGCAGTCATATATTTATCATGAACATAGTTATAAACAGTATCTCCAATAAAATGATAGCTTCCTTGATATACGCCATCCTCTTCCACTACTTTAAAACTATCATAATCTTTGAATACATAGGATCCATAATAATTATTTGTTTTTGATATTCTGAAATCATAAAACATTTTTTTATTTAAAAAGTGATTAAACTGGAACATATCTAATGTTGTTTTAACATCTTGGTAAGACCTACCATCAGGGTTGTATTTATATATATGACTGTATCCCTTGGAAATACCCGAGTTAATATTTCGCATGAAAGAAAACTTAATGTTACCATAGTTGAAAGAAATTTTCCCCATAAAAGTACTATAATCGCCGGTACCCATTGGGATATATTTATTATTTCCAGTATGTTCGCTTGTCCAAGTTGAAGAATCTTGATCATAAAAATCACTCAAGTTCCAAACCTGAAACCGCTGAATACCATTTAAATATCCATTCACCGCTTGAGTTCTAAAGTTTGAAAAAAAGTATATCTGATCTTTTACAATTGGCCCACTAATATTAAAACGAGTATCATAATTCGAGTTTAAACCAAACGGGTCAAGTCCTATAAAAAGCTCTTTGCCATTTCTTTTGTTTTTTGTCAGATATGTCGAATAATTACTATTCAAACTGGCTTCAAATTTGTTGCTACCATCTTTTGTCACGGCATTTACAACTCCGCTCATAGCATTTCCATATTCGGCATTAAAAGTTCCTGTAATTATTTCTAGATCCTTAACCGCTTCAACTTCTAAAGTTGATACTGCCGAAGCACCACCAAAGGGATCATTGACCGGAACACCATCAATCATATAGCTAACTTCATTGCTTCTTCCCCCTCGAAAACTTCCAGCGACAACTCCTGCCTGCATATTAACAACAGCGCCTATATCTTCTACAGGTAAGATATCAATCTCATCAGAAGATATATTTTTAACAGTACTTGTTTGATCTTTTTTTCGACTGAGTTTACTAGCATAAATAATAACTTCTTGCCCTTCGATAACACCTACTTTCAACTCAACATCTAAATAGGTCGTTCTATTCACGGAGACAATCACATCTTCTACTGTTACGGACTCGTATCCAATCATCATAAAACGGACCGAATATTGACCAGGACTAACATTAATTAGATTAAAATAGCCTTCTTCATCCGCACTAGTACCCGATTGAGTTTCATTAATAATAATATTCGCACCCACTAATGGCATCTTACTTTCTTTCTCAAAAATTCTTCCAGAAATTTTTCCTGAGGTTTGAGCATTTATATTTTGTAAAAAAAATAAAAATACTACTAAAATTTGAGATATGTTTTTAATCATCTAATAAATTATATAATAAAGAATAATAATGGAGGGCAAGTGCCCTCCATTATTTACAGTCATTTTACTTTAAGTATGTTATTTTAATAATATCAGAATCTGATTTACGACTGATCACCGCAAAGTAAATCCCTGATTGTAAATTAACACCATTCATATCCTTACCATCCCACTTGTAAGAATAGTTACCCGATTCTTGAATATTATTCACTAAGGTTTTCACCTTTTGTCCCAAAAGATTTACAATACTCAAATTAACCATTTCTTGACTAGGCAATGCATAATCAATATTGACAAAAGGATTAAAAGGGTTTGGATAAGCTTTATAGGCAAAATCATTTGGAACTATTCTATTAAACGTATCATCATTACTTAGCTGCTGAGGACATTCATTCCAAGGATGAAGACCTAGATCATGAGGCATAGCTCCTTCGCTTGCAATAAAACCATAGTTATTAAATTCATCACTCGGGTCAAAATCACATGCTGAGCCAAGAGGAGCCCCCGATTCAGTATTAGGATCATCATAGCCTTCATCTACTAAAAACTTATACTCATATCCAACTCCATCTTCTAGATCAGAGATAACACCCGTATAAATATTATCTCCATCCTCATCGGTCAACTGTAAACCACAGCTGGTCCAATTAGCAAAACTACCGATAACGCACAGGCTAAAATCTTCAGGCCATGCATCAACAACAGAGCTTACATCCACTCGAAATAAGACCTTAGGAGTATTATCCATTGGGCAATTTCCAAATGCTAATGCATCTAAGATAAGGACTGAATCTCCTTGAGCATCCATAATTGGTAATAGCCTAACGTTCATTCCTAAGTCATTATCAAGGATGCCACACTCATTCGGAACGGTCTCAATATTCTGACCATATCCAAATAATACAGTGACAGAATCAGTTGAATTGAAATCTAGAATAGTACCAGTATAAATATTGTCGCCATCATCATCTGACATCATCGTCTGTGTACTAAAATTATCCCAATTGTTATAGGAGCCAAAAAGGTATGGTTGTTCTGACCCATCAAAACCTTCAACTTCATTCATGTCAAGATTAAAGGTAATATCTACTGAATATTCTCCAAAGCAATCCATGCAGCCACCAAAGCAAACAATTTCAAGAGTTTCATTCGCTTCACCAACAATAAACTCACGGTCATTAAACTCACCAACACCACAACCATCCGGAACTTCTTCCCAAGCCCCACCCCAATTTTCATCTATGGGACCATTTACAAATTTATATGTTATAGTTGAGTTTGGAGTAACAGATTTTGTTATTGTCCAAATATCATCATTATCAAAATCTTCCATTAAAAATCCTGGATTACCAGCAAAATTGCCACCAGCCATCCAAACACCCGCAGCACTTGTCTCTTCGTCCTGCATATTTACAGAAAAAGTAACATCTACAAAATTAGAAGCGTCGCAACTTGTACATGAGCCATAACAAACAATATCTAGTGCAGTATCTGCATCTGGAACGACTACAAATCTATCATTGTAGGTCCCCATTCCACAGCCTCCTGAGGCTAGAGCGGCATCTGGCTCAAAACCATCCCAGGTTCCAAATGAAGGTTGATTTCTAAACTTATACATAAAAGTATCACCTACCTTTAATGGTAATGTGTAGACCCAAACATCATCTCCATCAGAATCATCCATCAAATAGCCTTCTTGACCAAAATTTCCTCCCGCGAGGTAGACACCGTCAGGATGGACTTCATCTACTAAAGACATATCCACACTAAAAGTGATGTCTGAACATTCATAACAGGATCCATCATCCACCGTTGCTTCAGGGCTATAGTTACAAGAATTTGGGTCCATACAACCAGGGACATCCTCTGAATATATGGCTTGTATATCTTCCATTAAAAATTCACCATTTATTGTAGAATCATCAACGCGGTTTACTACCTCAAACGCAAGTCCCGCAATTTGTGATTTATCAAAAGTGTTATTACCCGCAATACCCACCCAACCGGTTCTAGTGAAGCCTTGCGTATATGATGTGCCTCCATTTTGAGTTCCAGATCCTTGAAGAGGAATCTTATATTCTACCCAACCATCATTTGGACTATTATTTACGACACACTCTGATCCTTCAAAAAATGCGTACCAAACTTCAGCATCATCCTTACTTGCCCAAGAAGTCGCATCGCTTACATCAAATAATTGAACTCGAAAAGAGACTGTTTCGTTTTGAGGCTGGACTAAGTTATATATCTTAAAGGAAAGATAATTATGGTCTGATAAGTCAATTGCCTGATCATAAAACTTAAATTCACCAGTAAACCCCTCTCCCCAACTTAAATCAGCGACCACGCTATAACTCCAATCCATTATTGGACTTGTATTCTCTAAGTCCAATGCATCATACCAAGATAGAGTACTAAAATTCATGATATCTTCTGATTGATCATCTTCAGTCCAATACGCATCCGTACCTTCATCGGAGGCTTGCTCTACTGTATTAAAATTATTAAAGACATATGGATCTGCTTGGCTATAAAGCATTCCAAATGGTAATAAAGTGAACACTAATATCTTTTTTATCATGGTTTTCCCGTATTTTTAATTAAAATATTATTTTTTATTTAATTTTTTGTAAAATAAACTTTTTATGCAAAAAATATCCAGACCAGTACAACGCACACCACTAGAAGTAACGAATAAATTCTATCTTCTACTCCTTTAGTCATATTTTGTACAGATTCGAATGTAAGTTTTTCAGAAGCTTCCTTTTTCTCGTAGGTAAGGCCTTTAACATTTTCTAATGCTGGCCCTGGAGTACTATAGCTAACAATAAACAGTACTATTGTACAAAGTACAAATAGATAAAAAGCAAAATGTAAAAAGTTCACATTAAGAAATAAATCTAACAATGATCCTGGAGTAGTCTCAATACCAACGTTAGTTAGAATAAAACGCCCCATCCCAAAAACAAATCCAACTCCTAATGAAGAAAGTGCCCCTTCTTTGTTTAATCTTTTAAAAAAGATCCCAAAAAGAAAAACAGCAGCAATTGGAGGAGCAACCATCGCCTGTATTGCCTGCAATGACACAAATAAAGTATCGCCAAAGTTATCAATGAGCGGAATAAAAGCTAATCCAATAGCGACTAATGCAATAGTGGTAAGCTGACCAAACCTGACTAATTGTTTTTCTTCAGAGTTTGGATATAATTTTTGATAAATATCTAATGTTACAAGAGTAGAAGCAGAATTAAAAACAGAAGCAAGAGAACTCATTAAAGCAGCAAGTAAAGCAGCTCCCACCATACCCTTTAGCCCTGAAGGTAAGAGTGTTTTCACTAGTTCAGGTAGAGCACTATCTTTCGATGCTAGGTCGAGTCGGACTCCTTCAGGAACTCCCGGCTGCGTTAGACAAAAAGCAATAACACCTGGAATAACAAATAAAAAAAGTGGGGTTAGCTTTAAAAAACCAGCAAAGATTGTACCTTTTCTTGCCTCAGAAATATTCTTGGCAGATAAAACTCTCTGAACAATATTTTGATCCGTACACCAATACCAGATACCAAGAATGGGCGCTCCAAAGATTACACCTGTCCAAGGAAAATCTGGATGATCTGCAGGTTTCCAGATATTCATAAACCCTGGCCCTGCAGTACTGACCATCTGGTCCCAACCTCCAACAGCATTTAGTCCATATATTAAGGTCGCAGTTGAACCAATCAATAAGATTACGGCTTGAATTGTCTCCGTATAAACTACCGCTTTCAAACCTCCAAGAACGGTGTAAATACCAGTTAAAATAACAATTAAGAATGCACCTGTCCAAAAATCAATTCCCATCAGACCTTCAAAAACAATACCACCAGCCGCTATTGTAACTGCTATTTTAGTTACGACATATGCGAAAATTGAGATGATTGATAAATACCATCGAGCAGCAGGAGAAAAACGGCGTTCTAAAAACTCGGGAGTTGTTGAAACTTTGCTATTCAAATAGTAAGGGACAAAAAACCAACCCAAAAGTAATAAAATAAGTGAAGCTAATATTTCAAACTGAGCAACCGCAATACCACTGTCAAATCCAGTACCAGCAAGCCCAACTAAATGCTCAGAACCAATATTTGAGGCAAAAAGTGCCGAGCCAATGACAAACCAACCTACATTTCTGTCCGCTAAAAAATATTCTGATGTATTCGATCGCTTCCTCGATACATATAGTCCTATACCTATTATTAGTAGTAAGTAAATACCAACTATATAAAAATCAATTGCAATAAATTCGTTTGACATACTGCTCCTTTGTTATTTTAAGTAACTCGAGGTTAGTAATCTTCTTCACAAATCAGGACTACACTAAAATAAGCATGATTAGCGATAAACTCACTGAAAGTCAGTTAAACCTAACTTCATCAAATAAAAGAATGCAAATTATTTTTATAAACTTTAAATTTTTTTGCAGATGAAAGTAAAATTAGAAGAAATAGCTAAAAAATCAGGTTACTCAGTTGCAACCGTTTCAAGGGTACTTACGGGTAAGTCTAAAGGACGTTCGCAAAGTGTCAGGAATATTCTACTTACCGCTCGAGATTTAGGATACAGAACATCTTCAGTTCGATATACCAACCTTGATTTACCGGTTGATATTGCTCTTATTACACAACATGATGCTGAAGAGTTTTATTCATGCCTTTATGAATCATTTGATCGTATCGCATCTAAAAAAAATATACACCTTAGTATTCACTCAGCAAAATATTCTAAAAGCATAACCGAACAAATTCACATTTTATCAAAATATAATGATGGCGTGATACTAATGGCTCCGACACTAGATAAGGAAGGCTATAAAAATATTATAGCTAAAATAGGTTCTTTTCCCATTATCTCTATCGCTCCGGTAGATGGAAATATCGTACCAACAATCACATTTGATTCCTATGAAGGTGGAAGACTTGCCGCCGAAATTTTAGTTGATTCTGATTATCAAAATTTTGGTATTATAACTGGTCCCCTTGAAAAATTAGAAGCAAACCTTAGAAGAAATGGCTTTCAAGACTATCTTAGAAAAAAAGGCTATAAAATCAACTGGGAATATCAGGGTAACTATTCTTTCTCCTCTGGTGAAATCGCCTTTGAAAATATTAAAAAACATAAAAAAAGTAGCCTTGGTATCTTTTCTTCGAATGATCAAATGGCATTGGGCTTTTTACACACAGCTTTAGAGAATGGAGCTACCGTTCCTGGTGATTTTGGAATTATTGGCTATGATAATATGCCGTATAGCAAAGTTTTTTATCCTAAATTATCTACAATAAATACGAACTTAGATTTGTTAGCCAAAAACACCCTTGAATATATAATAAGAGAAATTAAAATTCCTCAAAAAAGCATAACTAACCCAACTACAACCCTACTACCCGTAGAGTTAATAAAAAGAAGGACACACAAATGAAAAACCTTACACTCTTTTTAAACATATTAATTCTTAGCTTTTTCAGTCTTGCTTGCGAGACTACGGATTCAAAAAAAGAGCATTTTATTAAAGAAATAGTCACGAAAATGACTTTGGATGAGAAAGTGGGACAAATGACCCAGGTTGACAAAAGAATGCTCGACAACGACGAAGACATTGCAACTTATTTTTTAGGATCAATACTGAGTGGCGGTGGATCTGTACCAAAGGATAATACTCCAAAAGGTTGGGTTGAAATGGTTAATAGCTATCAAGAACAAGCACTCTCAACCAGACTTAAGATACCTCTTATATACGGAATAGATGCTGTTCACGGTCATAATAACGTTGTTGGGGCAACCACTTTCCCTCAAAATATTGGACTTGGCTGTACAAAAGATCCTGAGATCATTAAACAAGTAAACTATGCAACTGCTGTAGAAGTTGCAGCAACGGGTTTACATTGGACATTCTCTCCTTGCATAACCATTCCAAAAGATGATCGGTGGGGTAGGCAATATGAAGGTTTTAGTGAATCCACTGAATTAGTTACAAATCTAACGGAAGCGGCAATAACAGGTTATGAAGATGCATTGGATATTTTAAATGGGAGAAAAATTGCAGCATGTGCAAAACATTTTATCGGAGATGGTGGTACGAGTTGGGAAACAGGATCTCTTGAGGAAGGTATACACACTTATAAACTAGATCGAGGAGATACTAAAATTTCAGAAGAGGAATTAAGAAAAGTTCACCTTCCTCCATATATTGAAGCAATTAAAGCTGGTGTAAAAACTGTGATGATTAGCTTTAATAGCTGGAATGGAATCAAATGCCATGGAAATAAATTTTTAGTAAATGACTTATTAAAAGAAGAGCTAGGTTTTAAAGGCCTCGTTGTTACCGATTGGGCCGGAATCGATGAAATCCCAGGAAATTATAAATCAGATATTATTACTTCTATAAATGCTGGAATTGATCTAGTCATGGTTCCCGGTGATTTATATGGTCAGAATCACTACAAAAAATTTATTCGCCTGCTCAAAGAGTCTATCAAAGAAGGATCAATCAATATATCACGAATTGATGATGCTGTTACTCGAATATTGCGGGTAAAATATGAACTAAATTTATTTGAAGATCCTTTTGGAAAAGCAGAATATGCAAAATATGTAGGGGCTGAAGATCATAGAACTATTGCTCGAAATGCTGTAAAGAAAAGTATGGTGTTATTAAAAAATGATTCTGGAATTCTTCCAATAAAAAAAGATCAAAAAGTCTATGTTGTCGGCTCTGGGGCCAATAACCTCGGTATGCAAAATGGAGGTTGGACTGTTGAATGGCAGGGTCGATTTACACCCGATTTTAAGATTCTCGATGAAAATGATGACAAAAGAATAAAAGAAAAAGAACTAAAGAAATTTTATAAAGATATTTATAGTGCTAAATATGACGAAGGTGCTGCAGCCGGATTTTTTAAAGCACTCGACATAAATTCAGATAACTATATTTTAGAAGAAGAATTTAATAATCATGAAGAAAAATCACCTTACCAACCAAAAGGGACTAGTATTCTTAAGGCCATGAGTCAATTTATGAGCACAGATGGGTCAATTATCTATAACCCTAGAGCTAATAAATTAAACGAGAATAGAACTATAATTGCTGTAATCGGAGAATACCCTTACGCTGAAGGATATGGTGACAATGGACTATTAAATCTGAGTGCTTTTGATCAAGAAGTCTTAAGGAAATGCTATAAGACAAGAAATAAAATCATTGTGATTATGCTTTCAGGAAGACCATTAATGATTAAAAATCATATCGATAAGTGGGATGGGTTTTTAGCGGCATGGCTTCCAGGTATGGCTGGCGAAGGAATTGGCGACGTATTATTTGGTGAGTATGCTCCGACTGGAAAGCTGAGCTTCTCATGGCCAAAAGACATAAGCCAATTACCTATCAATATTAACGATAAGAACTACGACCCTCTCTTCTCATTTGATTTTGGATTAACATATTAATTCTATAAGGTCTAGACTATGTATAATTACCTGAGATATATTTTAATATTAGTTTGCTGTTTTTGCTTAAATGGTCAGCAAATTCATTTGAATGAAATCGTTAGCAGTAATGGTTCTACAATTGTTGATGAAGATGGAGAAACTCCCGATTGGATTGAAATTCACAACCCATCAAATGAAGCAATAAATTTATCTGGTTTTGGTTTATCTGATAACTCAGAAGATCCTTATAAATGGTTATTCCCTCCTTACATAATTAATTCAAATGAGTATGCAATTATATTCGCTTCAAATAAAGATCGCTCAGATATCATTGCTCAATGGGACGCCATTTTAGATATTGGTGATACATGGGCTTATTGGGTTGGTAATAGTTCTCCTGTTTCAGGTTGGCATTTACCGAATACAGATATTTCAAATTGGCCTTTAGGTCCGAGTGGATTTGGATATGGAGATAATGATGATAACACAGAGATAGAACAAACAACTTCAATTTTTATCAAGACATCTTTTATGGTTGAAGATTTATCTCTGCTGTCAAAAGTCCTTTTTCATATTGACTACGATGATGGATACATTGCTTATTTGAATGGTCTTGAGTTTTCCAGGTCAAACCTTGGACAATCAAGTTCTGATATAAACTTCTCTGAAACCGCTACAGCACTACATGAAGCGGAAATATATTCAGGTGGTTTCCCAGAAGCAATAATAGTTGACCAAAGTCAATACCCTCTTTTTGAAGGTGAAAATACTTTATCTATACAGGTTCATAATTACACAAATACATCTTCTGATTTAACGTGCATTCCTTTTTTAACTTTTGGGTACAATGCCGAGATTGAAGAAACAAGGGTTCCTAATCCCGCAATGCTCTTACCCAGTACGTATCTTCATACTAATTTTAAAATTAGCGCTGAAGGTGAAACTATACTTTTAACAAACGAAGAAGGGCAAATTTTAGATTCAATTTTCACAGGGCAGTTAGAGACTGATATGTCTTACGGTCGTATTATTGACTCTTTTGATTGGGGCCTATTTTCTGATCCTACCCCAGGAGCTCCAAATTTAACAGATTCATTTTTTGGTGTACTAACACCTCCTTCCTTTTCACTTGAATCTGGCTTTTATACTGAAAACCAGATCACAATATCAATCCAACAAGTAAACGAATTATCTAATACATATTATACTTTAGATGGTTCTATTCCAGATATGAATAGTCTAGAGTATCAAAATCCAATAGTATTGAGCAGTAATAGCGTCATAAGAGCCAAATCTTTTTTAGAAGATTGGTCTCCTTCCATAGCGGAATCAAAAACGTTTATATTAGAAGAATCCCCGCCAGAAGAATTACCTGTTATTTTCTTATCGACTGATCCTGGAAGCTTTTTCGATAATGATACCGGAATCTATGTATTGGGTTCCAACGCAAGCAATGATTTCCCCTATTTTGGATCAAATTTTTGGGAAGATTGGGAAAGACCAATTCATTTTGAAATTGTTGATCCAAACCGCACTGGATATGCTGCAGATGCAGGTGTGAAAATTTTTGGAGGCTGGAGTCGTGCTTTTCCACAAAAATCTTTATCTTTTTTTTCAAGAAGTTCTATTGGACCAAGCACCTTTAACTATAATTTTTTCCCTAACTCTGATATTAATGAATATGAAGCTTTTGTACTTCGAAACTCTGGTAATGATTGGGAGTCTACTGTCTTACGAGATGGTTTCACCACAAGCCTAACCGAAGGTTTAAATATTGATCATCAAAAATATAGACCCGCGATCCTATATATTAATGGTCAGTTTTGGGGAATCCAAAATATCCGAGAAAAAATCAATGAGCACTTCATCGCATCCAATCACAACATTGATGCACAATACGTAGACCTTTTAGTCGGAGGTGGTTTTTTGGATGAAGAAATTGTACATGGAACAAACACAGATTATATCAATCTTATAGGGTACGTAGAATCAAATAATATGAATGATGATATTGTTGAAAATGCAATTGAAAATTGGGTAGATATTGATTCTTTTTTAAGCTATTTCGCCTTTCAAATTTTTATAGATAATCGCGATTGGCCAGGAAATAATATAAAATTCTGGAGAGATCATCGGGCTGGTGGAAAATGGAGATGGATTCTTTACGATACTGATTTTGGTTTTGGTATTTGGGATAATAATGCTTTTACTTTTAATACATTAGATTATGCTCTAGAGTCGAATGGTCCTGGGTGGCCTAACCCTCCTTGGAGTACCTTACTTTTTCGAAAAATAATAGAAAATAATAATTTTAAAAATTCGTTTATTACCAACTATTCTGATATGCTTAATACTATTTTTAAGCCGAACCATTTAATTAATCACTTAGACTCTATAGTCTCTAATATTGAAGGTATTATACCTCAACATCGTAATCGATGGTATAATAATGGATCATGGCCAAACTCTGCTGTTAGTTGGGAAAATAGAATTGCAAACATAGAAAATTTCAGTGAGAATAGACATACCTATGCTCAAAACCACTTGCAAAGCGAATTTGAACTAGAAAATACTATTGTCACTAATATAAGTATATTGCCTGAAAACTCTGGCTCTGTAAAGTTTAACACACTTACTTTAAAAGACTCATTGTGGAGAGGCTATTATTTTCCTAATGTCCCAGTTACCGCCGAAGCGATCCCCAATGAAGGATATATATTTAGCCATTGGGAAGAGTTTCCTGATTCAGGATCTATTTTAAACTTACCAAGTGTATCTGAAAACCTTAGAGCTGTGTTTACGCAGACTGAATTAAGTGATGGAGATGTAGTCATTAATGAAATTAATTACAACTCTAGTAACCTTCAAGATACAGGAGATTGGATAGAGCTAGTTAATGCTGGTGATATGGATATTAACATTTCACAATGGGAGTTAAAAGATGATGATGATGAACATAGTTTTATTATACCTGATGGGTCTTTTATTCCGAGCAATGGCTTTTTAGTAATTGCTGAAGATATTAGCTTATTCTCTTCAGTTTACCCAAATATAATTAATGCTCTTGGATCGTTCAATTTTGGATTAAGTGGCGGGGGTGATCAAATCAGAATCTATAATAATTTCGGACAACTAATAGATTCTTTGGAATACGATGATGCTCCTCCATGGCCGGTTGAGCCAGATGGAGAAGGCTACACGCTAGAACTTGTTAATATTGAAGATGATAATACTTTGCCCGAGTCATGGGTTTGTTCAACAATTTTATATGGATCACCTGGAAGTCAAAATACTTTCTCATTAAACGTTACCAATAACAATAAACTAATTCCAAATGAAACAAGGTTAGGAGTCCCTTATCCAAATCCTTTCAACGGTACCATAAGTTTACCAATTCAACTTTCTAATGATAACTCAGGGAAAATAATTATTTTTAATATAAAAGGGGAAATAATTACTGAAATATTGTTATCCGAATATACTATTGGTACTCAAATGATTAATTGGAATGGTAAAAATCAAAAAGGTCAAAGTATTTCAACTGGAATTTATTTTGTAAGCTTAAATAAGAATATCAACAATATTCAAAAAATCATTTATCTAAAATAAGTCCTTATTCATTATCAATGAATATTCATTTTACTTTTAATGGTAGGTAAAAATGTTTAGAGTTATTTATTCTATATTGTTTTTCAATCTTTTATTTTCGGATATAATATATGAGAATGGTGAACTCTCTCAATTTTTCGGAGGTGATGCCCCCAGTTCATCGTATAGTAATTGGCTAAGTCATGTTACCGAAGGAGTTATCGAGCCTGACTATAATGACTACGGTCCAGACTTTATAGATGTTCAAACTAATGGTTTTGGAAGTTATAAAAAGCTAAATGAAAATTCGCCAACACTTCTTTATTGGGAAAATATCTTCCAAAAATTTATAACTGGTGACCTCGCGTCAACAGACTCATTGTTACAAGACTCAATTGAAACATTTTATTATAACCTAATTGTTTTTAATGATACAGTAGAAAATAAAACTTATCATATTCTCAGAGAGTCTCTAGACACCTCTTTTAATGACCTAAACCAGCCTGAAATTGACTTTGATGATGTAACGGGTAGCTTTAGAAATAGCTGGGGACTTTACATTATAAATCCAACAGCTCAAAGAGAACAAGTAGTGGTTCAAGTACCTCACCCCTGCGATGATTTTATTGCTCCATATATTGCTTTAGATATTTTTATAAAAACAGATGCCCTAGGTTTTATGATAAGTAGCGCCAGTAGAGAAGTAGAGTGGTCAGAAAATGGATCCTACGCAAATAGTAAATCATATTCAGATCCTTCAAGATATTCATTTACAGTCTTCCAAAAATTCCAAGAAGCGATAACACAACCATTATTTAATTCGGGTCCTCACTCTCCTTTAGTTTTGGCCGTTCATAGTTTTGATAATGAATCACACCTTGAGAGGAATTCAATCATCCTAGCTGCTGGTGGTGAAAAGCCATCAACCACTAAACCTATACGAGATATCTCTAACGATAAATTTGATTTTATTAACTTTACTGATGAGTTTCCAATTATTGAGAATCAATTTGGAATCCATAACCCTACGCATGTGAAAGATTATTATGAAGTTTTTTATGATGATCTTTTTTTTTATAATAATGGAAATGAAGATTTTGAAATTACTATAGCTACAGAATTAAAAGGGCCTTCTAATGGAGTTCAAATGATAGACCTACAATCTAAAGTAAGCTCCTATTCCGTTTATGAATCTTGGGTACATATTGAGCTCGATGAAAAACCAATGCTTTTTGATAGTCTCGGTATTTCAGATGATGATTTATACTTAAATGGTTTTTATCCCACTGGGATTCAAAATTTCTCAAAAATAAGAGATTACTATCAACCTTTTGTTGATGCTCTGAATACCTATTTAATTCACTGGGATGAATCTATCGATCAAGAAATCCCCGATAGAGTTCATTTATCCTACATTGAAAATCAGGATAATCCCGAATATGTTAGATTACAATGGGTACCTGTTTATGATACAAATTTCAAGACATATCAAATAGAAGCAAGCACAGATTCTTTAATGATCAATTCAATATCTTTTGATTTTGAAAATTTTGAAAGGCTTCAGTATATGAAACAAAATAATCAAATTATTAATATTCTCGATAATACCGAAACTTGGTATTTTAGAATGCGTGCAAAAGATTATTTTGGGAATACTGGTTTATGGTCAGAGACTCGTATCAATAGACTTCCTGGACATAGCCTGCCTGATACAATCTTATCCTTTGATCAAAATACTGTTGTTCATAGTTATTTGGAACAGGATTATGATAGTTTAAAGTATAATATTGATGATGGAATTCTTATGCCTGGGGACAGTCCGACTTTTTGCTTGTATGGCAATACCTGGAAATCAATATTTATTGAGCCTATTCAAATTGATAGCTCAATGGTAATACAACTCTTTGCTAAAATTGACAGTATTTCCGAAATGCAAGGTCTATCTATAGGCAGTGGAGACAATTCAATTCAATATGCATTCGCTGGAAATGAGATTTTAGATATTGATGAATGGATACCTGTTTATCAAGGGCTCTTTGAAATTAATACGTGGAATTCATACAGACTCCCTATTGGGGATGACTGGCTCGCTAAGTACGACAGTCTGGATGTGATAACAAAAATATCTTTTATAAACAATCATGATGATACATCTACTAGCCCGGGAAGTATTCACTATAGTATGATCAGAAATTTCACTTCGGACTTACCTATTACACCGAATGTGATCATAGAAACAACTACCGAAACCTTAAATAGCTCAATTAATCGGGAAATATTCCCTGTGTCTTTTGTATCAGTCGTTGAAGATTTAGACTCGTATACCTTTTTATACTATTGGGATTTTGGAGATGGTAATTATTCCACTCTTCCAAATCCCACGCATGAATATATTTTTCAGGAAAATCAAGAATTTGACGTACTACTTACTGTCACAGATGAAACAGGCCTACAAGGTTGGGGATCAACAAGTATTATAATTGATTCACTTGAACATTATACTTCAGAAATATCAATGAATTTTGTTGGAGATATAATGTTAGGACGTAGATTTGAAGAAGCTGAAGGCATTATAACAAATCAAGGTGTAAATGCTCTTTTTGAACCGACACACCAGATATTAGGTCTCGCCGCAGATATAACAATAGCAAATTTAGAAATACCACTTACTAATCAAGGTACACCACATCCAACAAAAGGGATTGTTTTCAGATCTTCGCCTAATAATATAAGTGGGTTAATTTATGCTGGAATTGATGTTGTTAGCCTTGCCAATAACCATATTCTTGACTTTATGGAACCAGGCTTAATTCAAACTCAAAATGTTTTAACCCAGGCCGGAATTAAATTTTCAGGTGCAGGTATTAATAGCAATGAGGCATATCTTCCCGCATTTAAATCTCTAAAAGGTCAAACTATTGCTTTTTTAGCCTCCAGTGATAGAACTGGACAATATAATAATTATCAACCTTTTCTAAATGCTGGTGAGAATAAATCAGGGTTTGCTTATATGACTCCTTATTACTTAAAAAAACAAATAAAAGCAGTAGAGGATTTCGCAGATCTAATTGTTCTTGAACTACATGCTGGAAGTGAATATTCTTATGAACCTGGCAGTAATTATGATTATCATGGATCAAATAATGATTTTGGCTCAATCAGATATAACCCAGCAAGTAACCTAGGTTTTGAAACTATAGAATTTGAAGAAGAAGACTATTCTTGGAGATTAGATCAACCAAAGATGTGGGATAGGTCAATTCGACAATTTGCAATAGATGAAGGAGCAGACCTAATCATAGTACATCATCCACATATTATACAGGGTCTCGAAGTTTATAATGGTAAATTAATTGCACATTCTCTTGGTAACTTTGTTTTTGATTTAAATTATCCTGAAACATACCCTTCAATAATTCTTAATTCAAAATCCAATGAGACGGGTTTTATTGAATATTCAATCTTGCCACTTTATATTGATGACTATTTAACAAAACCAGCGAAAGGAGAATTAGCTAATTATATTTTAGATCATCTTGCTATGCAATCAAAAAAGTTGGATACATATTTACATGTAGATACGGATAATCATATCGCTCATGTTATTTTAGATACTTTTTTATTGCAAAGAGAGTCTCTATTATATAACACATCTATAAATAGTAGTAAAACAGTAGATATTAATGGTAGTAATTATTTTAAATCAAACCCAACCCTAGTATCTAAGGCAGGAAGTCTTTCCGGTATTTTAGGAAGTAATCATGCTATTTCCCATTATCGATTAGGCCGTGAAAAAATTTGGATGAATAACTTTGAGGATGAAGGTAGTTCTCTATGGAACTTAAATAGTGAAAATGAGACAGTCCAAGATACAATTTTTCGTCGAGGACATTATGCCGTTTCCCATAAAAGAGACTCTCAGTCCCCTGTCAATCTTGTAACAAATTTAGAAGAAAGAATACCCATCAAAAGTAACCTAAATCATTCATTACATGGATACATAAAAACAATGAATGGAAAAAACGTGACTTTAGAATTAAGATCCTCAATAAATAGAACCGGAGAGAGCTTATTTACCACTTCAATCCTCGATTCTGTAAGTGGTGATACAAGGTGGACAAAATATTGGGGAGATATTCCATTAACTGAAAATTCTGAATTTGTTGATATTAGGATGAATAGCTCTATACCCGATTCTGGTGATGCATTCTCATGGTTTGATGATATTGGTTTAATTGAATGGGACTCTCTAAAAACATTGACAAGTTTCCCAGTCAATTTAGAATCACCAAATAACTATGATTACATTCAAGTCTATTATTTAGTACTTCCCGAAGAAATATTGACCATTAATTTGAAGAATACAATAATTGGAACATTGTCTGAATTAGAATCTAAACCTAAAGCCGTCAATCCAGTCATTACAGTTCCAGATGTTTTCTATTTTTATGATGATTCGGAGGGTCCTGTTGGAAACCGATCTTGG
>JAOLAV010000025.1 GCA_028338895.1 Fidelibacterota bacterium | reverse complement strand
ATATTTCCAAGCATATCATAAACGGTAACATAAACAAATAAATTTTCAGATAAGTTATATCTAATTTCTGTTATTGGATTAAAAGGATTAGGATAATTTTGAATTAGTTTAATAGTTTTAGGGATAATATTTTTTTCCTTAATATGCTTTAAATTGTTTTCTGAGTAAGCATTATGAAAAAAACGGTAGAGGTATAGATGTCCAAAACCAACATACCAAATATTTTTTTTATTACTAATATATTCAAGATGATCCCATGTGAAATCTTCATTCCACTCAAGAATATTCGGATGTGTCATTAAATGATAAATACCATTTGATTCTATAACGCTGTCATATGTTCCATTTAATTCGTTAATATCAGTCGACCCCCAATAATACGATGATCCAACCTCTATGGATGCGCCAACAGGATCAAACTTATTTAATTCATTATTCCAATTAGAAAAATAATTATCATCCCAATAAAATAATCGAGATATTAAATATTTTCCAACACTAGTCATTGTATCAATGGTATAATCGTATTCTCCATATGGTGCAACCCAAGCATAAATATATTCATTATCACCGGAAGAATTATGCCCCGAGAGATCTAAATTATTAATTAAATCCTGTTTACTTCCTAATACTTCACCTTCTATGTCAATATATGGAATATAAGGGTGAGTTCTTGAATGAGCGATAACTTCAACATATCCAATATCAAGTTGCTCTTGTATAGAACTCCAAGTGTTTGGATTTTGTATATTTGTTATCACTGCACAACTCAGCCATAAATTAAAGATTCGCATATTTTCACAAGTTTGAATAAACTTTTCGTTACTCCAATCTGCCCAGTCATCTGCTGTTATTGTTACGACAGCTTTTCTATTGTCATAATATTGACTCATCCCTATGTAAGGTGTATTTATATTATTTTCATACGAATCTGTAATTTTAAAAAAAATTGAGTCAGAGATATTAGAAAAGGCAATCGATAGAAAGGCAATATTCTGATCATAATCAAATCTAATGGCTTCAATTCCATTGAAAAAATCTTGATCTGTTTTCGCTTCAATTAATTCCCAATTTTGTTGAGACTTAAATTTTTTATACGCTTTCAAATTTCCAATATTTTCTGGTATAGTAAGTTCATATGTAATGGGATAGGATAAGCCATAATCAATATGTGCCTGGTTCTCCACACTTATCATTACTATGTCTCTATCGTTAACTACTGATAGATTTGGAGAAGTCGCATAGCCATGACTAAAAAGTGAAAAAATTATGGTTAAAGTAATACCTGATAGATATTTTTTCATCTGAAAATATACAAAAAAATAGCAATAAAATGTCTATGGCCATTATTCCGCATACCCACCCCATCTATAAACAGGTATGAAGTTAGTAATTTGGTTGAAAAATAGACTTTCTTTTGAATTACTTTATGGGGAACACAAACGTATGGGGTAGAAGGGCAGACCAAACAAAGTCCTAAACCACTATGGACTTTAAAGTAAAAGTGCTAAAAGTAAAATCGAGGACTTTACTTAAAAGCTGTTTGATTTTTTGTCATATTATTTTTTAAAATATATTATGTTTAAAATAAAAACAATTTATTGTATCTATAATGCAGAAGGAACACTAAAAAGCGAGCTAAAATATATTTATAATAAATTATATAATAATATAAAATGCTCTATGTGTGAAATTACACATAATACATTTCTCTTAAAAAAAAGATGGAATGAAAAATCCTCAAACTTTAATACTAAAATTGAGTGTCTTCATTTAGATGAACTACCAATGAATATTAAAGAATTAGTGATAAATAAGACACCATGTGTTGTTGCGCAAACAGATCTGCTAAACAAAATTCTAATAAATAATAATGAACTTATTGAAATGAAGGGCGATGTCGACTCTTTTTTTACAACATTAGAAATGAAAATTCAATTTTTTGCGCAATAATATATATACCTTAAAATTATTTTCTAAAAGTAAAATTTTGGACTTTAATTAGAAACAAAAAAGCCCCGAGTATTCGAGGCTTTTCATTTCATTATATGTTTATGTCTATTTCAGTAAAATCATTTTCTTTGTTTGACTAAACTCTCCGGCTTCAATCTTGTATAGATACACTCCTGCAGATACAGTTTTACCTTGATTGTTAGTGGCATTCCATTGAACGGACTTTGAGCCAGAGTTTTGATTCTTCTTTACAAGGTTATTTACTATCTTACCAAGCATATCATAAACCGTTATATCTACAAAAGAATCTTCAGGTAAATAATACTTTAAAGTAGTGATTGGGTTGAATGGATTAGGATATGCATTATGCAGTTCATATTTTTTTGGTGAAGAAAGACTTGATAAAGTTAATTCTTCGCAGTTATCAGTATTTTGAAGTCCTAATTCTGCTTCTGTTAGACACTCAGGATAAGGAGGACAGAAGTTGTTATCTCCAAATCCTAAAAAATGAGTATTACCCATTCCGCCTCCCATATTACAAACCCCTTGAGGTATTTCACCGGATAATTGATTGTTATATACCAAAACACCAAAAAGTTCGTTTAAATTAGCAATTTCAGAAGGGAAAGAACCAGTTAATTGATTATCAGACAAATCTAGCCCAGGACCACCAGCTGTTCCATGGAATCCATAAGGACCACTTAAATTTGTTAAGTTACCTAATTCACTAGGAATCTCTCCAGTTAATTGATTATCATTTAAAAATAGGAACCTTAAATTTTCTAATGATCCCAGTTCACTTGGAATACTTCCATTTAGTTGATTATGTGATAATTCTAATTGATTTAAGTATCCAAAATTTCCAAATTCACTTGGAATTACTCCAGTCAATTGATTATCACTTAAGTTCAATGCATATAAACTATCAATTAAACTTATATGACTAGGAATTTCACCTGTTAATTGATTTTGTTGTAAATATAAATTTTTTAAATTTTCTAATGATCCTAGCTCAGTTGGGATAATTCCAGAAAGGTCATTATTTGATAAATCTAAATTTTCTAAATTTACCATATTACCCATTTCAACCGGAAGAAAGCCAGTTAATTGATTTTGTTGTAAATATAAATTTTTTAAATTTTCTAATGACCCAAGTTCAGTTGGGATTGCACCAGAAAGATCATTATCATTTAATGCTAAATAGTTTAAGCTGAATAGTTCCCCAACACTGTTAGGAATATTTTGGGATAGTTGATTCCCATATAAATCTAATCGATTTAAGCTAACTAAGTTTCCAATTTCAATTGGGATTGCACCTGAAAGATTACAATTTAAAATTAGACTATTTAAGTTTGATAAATTCCCTATTTCAGGTGGAATAGACCCAGTTGTCTCAGTATATAAAGTTAAAGAACTCAAGTTTAATAAATCTCCAATTTCAGGAGGTATACTAGCAACTAAACCATTATCATATACTTGAATTTCTGTTGTAGTCTCTATAGGAAAGCACCCACCCCACAAACCAATAGATCCTTCATCACAATTTGTTGTCTCACAATTTTGCGGGAACATATTATTCTCATTTAAACATGAAGGATATCCTGAACAAAATTGATTTCCTCTTAGAATGATATTCTCTGGGTTTGAAAAGGTATTACAAATCTCATCAGGAATTTGGCCCTCTAACAGATTATAAGATAAATTTGCATAGCTTACATTTGATAAGGTCCAAAATTCTGACGGAATTTCTCCTGATAGTTGGTTATTGTTAAGATAAATATTGCTTAAGTTTTCTAATGTAAATATTTCTGATGGAATTTCTCCAATCAAATTATTATTTGAAAGATTTAAAGATTCTAAATTCGTGAGGTTACCTATTTCAGATGGAATTTCACCACTTAAATTAAGGTACTGAGCATTTATATTTGTAGTAGACTCAACATTGAAACACCACCCCCATAAACCTTCACTTAAATTATCGCAGATCAAATTTTCACAGTTTTGTGGAAATATATTAGTATAATCAAAACATTCTGGATATGGTGGGCAAAAATTATTTCCACCCAAAGAAGAATAATTTATATTGCATAATGTTTCTCTTAGCTCGCCATGCAGGTTATTCCCTCTTATATCTAAGTCGGTAAGGTTTAGAAGATTGTCAACCTCGTTTGGTATTTCACCAGATAGCTGATTATCACTCAATCTTAATGTTGTTAAGTTTAAAAGATTGCCAATTTCATCTGGTATTTCACCGGAAAGCTGATTTGCACTTAAGTCTAATGTGGTTAAGTTTATAAGGTTTCCAATTTCGGTTGGTATTTCACCAGAAAGCTGATGACGCAAAGATAAGGAAGTTAAGTTAACCAAATCTCCAATTGTAGAGGGTATTTCACCTGTTAGAACGTCTCCAACAGTACCGAACATCGAAAATGAACTTAAATATAGTTCTGTTGTATTTTCAATCGAGTAACATTCATCCCATAATTCAACACCTTCTGTGCCATCGGCAGCGGTACAGTTCATATCAATGTCCTCGTAATCAATAACTAATCTTGGAGCATTATCTCCTGAATTAACGATTGAAAAAATTGTCCATGGGTTACTAGTATAAGTTAAAATGTTAAGTTGACCTGAGTTAACCCCTTGAGAAACAACCTCTAAAGGCAGACTCTGATTGAAATTTCCCATTGGCCAATTTATAGAGCTGTATTCTCCACTGCCTGAAGTCCAATTACCACCATTCCATAAATCAGATGCTATAGTTGTAGAAATTTGACCAGTCGTTGAGGAAGTACTTAAAAAAACATCCGACCAAGCTTCGGTAGGAAGATTCCCCTTAAATTGAACAGATTGTATATCAATACTACTTTCCAATATTGATAAATCAAAAATCCAGAAAGGGACATTTTTTGACATTCCACAGCCATAATAAGTACCCATATCTTGACAGTCTTGAGAATAAAGAGAATTACTATTTTGATTTGTTAGAATATTTAAAGTACAACAATCATTAGCTGAATACTGTGCTGATTGATTTGCATAGATTGTTACAGTTTCAGAGCATAAATAAGTAGGTGTGAAAATAATCGCTATAATTATTGGCAATAGTTTTGTCATTTCAATCTCCCAAGTAAAATGTACTTTAACTTACTTAAAATAATAATATGTTTAGATCTATTTTAGTAAAATCATTTTCTTTGTTTGACTAAACTCACCGGCTTGAATCTTGTATAGGTATACTCCCGCGGATACTGGTTCACCTTGATTGTTAGTGGCATCCCATTGGACTGATTTAGAGCCAGAGTTTTGACTCCTATTTGCAAGGTTGCTTACCACATTACCAAGCATATCATAAACTGTTATATCAACGAAAGATTCTTCAGGTAAATCATACTTTAAAGTCGTGATTGGGTTGAATGGGTTTGGATAGTTTTGATGTAATCTGAATGTCTCAGGAGTATTGATTGTATTTGAAAATCCAAGATGATCTGGAAAGACTTCTTCTCTGGTATAAGAGAAACCACCACCACTATTTCCGCCAGAAAATGATGAAAAAACTAAATCAAAATATCTACCATATTCTTCAAGATAAAGCGATATTGTGTCGTTAATAAGACTTTGAGGATTTCCTCCATGCAGATTAAGAAATGAAGTAAAGTCACCGCTCTCTGCTTCTGCAGCGGAAGAGCCCGCCCAAAGCGTACCGATTGGCGATCCAGCATTTCCAGAATATCCAGTCTCCTGAGCAATATTAAAAATATTTTGGTTGTGCTTTCTAGTAATCCATACAGTTTCCGTGATCCGATCTTGATTTTCTTGTAAGGTCCAATCTGCAGAATCTTGCTTTGTAAATACTATCACCTCCCCCTGCAAAAAGACGGGAAGAATTAAGAAAGATGTGATGCTGAAAAGGAATAATTTTTGCTTCATTTTAATAGTACCATTTTTTGTGTTTGTACATAATCGTTTACCTTGAGTGTGTAAAAATAGATACCCGCTGGAACCTTTTCACCATTGTTATTCTTTGCGTCCCAGATAATAGATTTGGGCCCCATTTGAACATAACCATTAAACAAGGTTCTAATGTGATTTCCTTTCACATCCATTACCTCGATTAATGCATTCCCATCCTTAGACATGTCATATTTGATGCGAGTAGTTGGATTGAATGGATTGGGATAGTTTTGATGTAGAAAAAAACTACTTGGAACCGTCAAATCTTCATTTGAAAGGGCTGTTGCATTCATGATAGATGAATGATCGCTACTGTTTCCAGCATAATCAACCGCAAACACCCTATAAAAATAATCTTCTTCACTGTCATAATCGGAAATTAATAAATATGAATTCTCAGTTTCAAAACTTTGAGGATTGAGAAACTCTACGGTTTCATCTCTTTCAACAATGTAATATTGAAAATCCTCATCTGGAACTTCATCCCATGTAAGCTCTAGATTATTTTCATTTAAGGTCATCATTAAACCATTTGGTACTGAAGGTGCGATATTATCAAGGGAGTACCCAGAACCAACCTCACTCTCAAAAGTAAAATTATAAACAAAATTTTGTGCAATTATTCTAAATGTGCTTAATTCAAAATTTTGACTTGATGAGTCTCGTAGTGTCGTTGCTTCAAAAATATATTGTTCGCTGTATTGAGCTCCAAAGGATCCAATCATTACCCAATTTTCAGAGTCAAGTCTTTGAACAGTGTATATATCTAATCCGGAAGGATGATCTTCTAAATCAAGTGTTGACCTATCAATCGTAATGTAAACACGGCCACCTTGATCATTAGGGACATCTATAATTTCAGAGATCTTTGGTGCAACATCAACAGGTCCAGAGCGCCAATATGCAACTCCACCGCCGCCACCGCCGCCGCTTCCATTGCCACCGCCTCCAGGCCACCCAGTACCTCCCCCAGATGTCCAACTAGTGAAATAAATATCGTAATATTGATCATCAGGTATTGAATAAATAGAGCCAAACGACCCCGGTAGAAACTTAGGTACATAAAAAATGTTTAGAACTCCGGCGTTACCATAAGGGCCAATACCACCAAAATTATTATTACTATATGTAGCACCACCTTTCCAAAGAGTGCTCTCTGGAGAACCATTTCCATAGCTATAGCTATTCTCTACTATTGGATTATAAAGCATTTGGTTGTCGCCTCTAAGCAGAGCAACATTATCAGAGATTATATCCCAATTTTCAGGGTTACTTAAATCAGCATAATCTTCTTTTTCGTAATAGATTGTTCCTTCTTCACAAAATGATATTGGATATTCGTCGCAGCAATTATCTTCTCCATAAAGAAATTCTTCCATTTCAAATGCTACTTCCGCTCCCTCTTGGTAATGAAAAGAAAGATACATCTGACGACAATCTGAAAACACTATTGTTGAGAAAAGAATAAAGGTAGAAACTATTTTAATCATAAAAGTCTTTTTTATATTTTTAAACTTTACAATTACTATCGTTTAAGAACTAGGAATTATTCATTGAGATACTATTTATTAACAAAAGTTAAGTTAAACAAATAATTGAAATCACAATATGTGTTTACCTGTTAATTATACAATGGACTTTCTTTTGAATTACTTGGTGGAGAACGCAGACTAGCATAGTAATCTAAAATCCCATGCCTATGGGGGTGGAAGTGTATCATTCAATTTTGTATCCATTATTTGGTATAGAGATGGTAGGAAATGATTATTCTGGACTCTGCAAAAGTGTGCATTCATTTGTATATTTCAAATATGTCAAAACACTACAAACCATTGGAACGAATAATTATATCTTAGTGAGAAGTCTAAAATGAAGAAAAGTAAACTTATTATTACTGGCGAAGACGTTGTAATCAATAGCGAGAAGAAAGTTTGTAATCTTTTCAAAACTAAGCCAGAACGCTCAATTGGATGGATAGATGAAGATGGGCATGAATTGACTGATCCTGATGATATTGATGACCTTCTTAAAAGGAATAGAATGCGTGAAAAAGAAAAATTCCTTGCAAGAAAAAGGGGTGATGAGTCAAAAATAAAATCATAGATGGTAAGTTGATCAGGGGGTAGGCGTTTACTGAAATCAAAAACCAGTTAAGACGGAAGAAAAAACAATAAGCCGTAGAAGATTATAAGAAAAATATCTCAAATGAGACCTATCAATCTGATGACACGGAATAGATAATTGAAAAAGATGAAGATGGTTCTTTTTATAGAAAAATAATGGGTTTTTATTAAAAAGATTTTTTTAAGTTTATATGAATTCTTAACCAAATTATTAAAAAAATGCTTTCTTTCTTTAACCCTTTTATTAGACCAATAAAAATAATTCAATTTTTATCATTTTTTTTATTTCAATACTTCATCATCTCCTGCGATGATAATAACAATAATCAGAATACAAACATAATACCTGAAGAAATAGAGAGTTCAATAGTTATGCAAAATGGGCTTTTAACAGTATCTGGTAATAAAATAGTAAATAAAAATAATGATCCAGTAAGTTTTGCTGGCAATAGCTTCTTCTGGAGTAATGATAATTGGGGAGGAGAAAAATTTTATAATTCTTCTACTGTTAAATGGTTAAAGACAGATTGGAACTCTAAAATTGTAAGAGCAGCTATGGGGGTTGAAGACCCCGGCGGCTATCTTGATAATAAACAAGCAAATAAATTACGATTAAAGACAATAGTTGAAGCTGCTATTGAAGAAGGTATTTATGTCATTATTGATTGGCACTCACACAATGCAGAAGATTACCTCGAGGAAGCAAAACTATTTTTTCAAGAAATGGCACAAACTTACGGAGAATCTGAAAATGTCATTTATGAAATTTATAATGAACCTCTTAATGTTTCGTGGTCTGAAGTAGTCAAACCGTATGCTATTCAAGTCATACAAGCAATAAGAACGATAGATCCAGATAATTTAATAATTGTAGGGTCTCCTGAATGGTCTCAACGAGTAGATCTTGTCGCTGAGGATCCAATTACAACATTCCCAAATATTGCTTATACTTTACATTTCTATACCGTTTATCATCAAGGTTGGCTTAGAGAGAGAGCTACAGCTGCAATTAATAATGGTATCCCTATTTTTGTAACAGAATGGGGCTCTATAGGATATAGCATGATTGATTCAGAGGCAATTAAATGGATGAATTGGTGCTCTATAAATAAAATTAGTCATGTAAACTGGGCTGTAAATGATAAAGAGGAAGAATGGTCAATAGTAATACCTGGTGCTAGCACAACAGGTCAATGGCAAGAATCAGATCTTACCGAAGCTGGTAAACTTGCTAAAAATATAATTTCTAATTGGCCTGACTAAATTATCTCTACCCTTAATTTGTATCAAAGAGGCTAACTAGCGGGGAATAGTGCTTCTAGGGTTTAATATTCTGCTATAGAATATTAGTGCAAAAGTGGGTGAAAAGTAAACTCCTAGACTTTCTTTGCATGTATATAGTGGGTTAGAATGGCAGACCAAACAAAGTCAAAAGCTATAATCAGACTTTAAAGTGAAGGTGCTAAAAAGTAAAATTTAGGACTAAGGTTGCAAGCCTATTGATACCCTGCGGCTTGTAGTTTGAACAACCGTGCATACTCGCCGTCGGCCTCTAATAATTCTTCGTGCGTACCGCGCTCTTGTATTTGGCCGTGTTCTAAGACTACAATTTGATCAGCCATACGAACAGTCGAGAATCTATGTGAGATTAGAATCGCCATTTGATCTTCGGTGATTTGGCGGAAGTGGTCAAATATTTTGGCTTCAGCTTCGGCGTCCATTGCACTGGTGGGTTCATCTAGCACTATGACATTGGCCGACCGGCGCATAAATGCGCGCGATAGCGCTATTTTTTGCCATTCTCCGCCAGACAACTCTTGACCACCAGCGAACCATCTACCCAATTGAGTTAGGTACCTGTTGGGCATACGTTCGATAAAGTCCGCAGCCAGCCCTTTGGTCGCAGCGTCTTGCCAACGGTCTTGGGCATCGAAATTCTGGACATCACCGGTACCGATGTTTTCACCTACTTTCATTTGGTACTGGACAAAATCTTGGAATATCACGCCAATTTTTTCCTGCAACGCAGCGATATCCCAATCCTGCAGATCGCGGCCCTCGAACAGTATTCGGCCTCTGGTAGGCTCGTATAGCCGAGACATTAATTTGATCAGTGTTGTTTTGCCCGAACCATTGTGTCCGACCAACGCCAGTTTTTGCCCAGGTTGAAGGTGCAGGTTTATTCCTTGCAGGGTAGGGCTAGCGGCGCCCGTGTAAGTGAATCCAACGTTCTCAAATCGAATGCCGTCTTTAGGGTTCGGTCCCGAGCTGGCACCGCCTGTATCCTTTGTAACGGGAACCTCAAGAAAAGCATAAAGGTTCGAAAGGTATAGGTTGTCTTCGTACATGCCGCCAATTGCCGATAGGCTAGCGGTTATGGCGGCTTGACCTTGTTTGAATACTAGAATGTACATGGTCATGCCACCCAAGGTTAATACCCCTGCAACTGTCTCTACGACTATCCATCCGTAGGCACCATAAAAAGCCAACGTGCCCAATAGGCCCAATACGTAGCCCCAGAAACCTTTGCGCAACGTCAGGTTACGGTCGTCGCGGAATAACTTTTTAAATATTGCCTTATAGCGTCCGAGCAGCATTGAAGACAGGCCAAAAAGTTTTACCTCTTTGGCGTAATCTTCGCGGGCCAGTACGGTCTCTAGGTACAGCTGCTCGCGTCGCTCAGGGGTACGCCATGTAAACAGGCGAAAGGCCTCGCCCGAGAAACGAGCTTCGGCAAAAAAGACGGGCAGGCCCGCTACCAACAGCACCACCACAGCAATAGGCGAAAACTGTATCAGCAATCCTCCGTAGGCAATTATAGAAATAGAGTTTTGAATCAGCCCAAAAGTTTTGCGTACCAACGCCAGCGGGCGGCTAGATGCCTCGCGACGCGCCTGTGTCATACGGTCGTATATCTCCGAATCCTCGAATTGCTCCAACGACAATGTCCCAGCCTTTTCCAGAATCATTACATTGACTCGTTGGCCCAGCAGGGCGCGCAATAGCGACTCGCAAACCGCGATACCGCGTTGGAATCCGGCCAGTAAGCCGATTGCACCTGCTTCAGCCACGACATACATTATCGCCAAATGCCTGTCGGCGAGCGCTTGTGTTTCTGCCGCTAGCACTACTGTGTCAACAATCATTTTGCCCAGCCATGCGACTACAGCAGGCATCAACCCCGTAGCCAATACCAGCGCCATCATCGCCAGCGCCAGTACCCGATGCGTAGTCCATACTAGCCCCAGTGCCCGACCGCTATACCGAAACACCCCCAAATATCGCCGTGGGCTTTTGGCATTAGAACCTGCTGGGGCAGGCGGAACATGGGGCGAGTTAGAGCGGGACATGTGAATGCCTAATCGTAGCAATCATTATGGGCATTTTCAATTGGTCCTGATAAATAAGCAATCATATTAATATCCTTTTACAAATCCACTCATCATCCCACAAAAAAAGTTCGACTTTCTTTTAAATTGAATAGACCTTTGTGGAAGTTCCTCTTCCTTTAAGCTTAATTTCACCACTTAATTTGGCCTTATCATAAAGTTCCTTTGTCAAAGCCGTATAAATTTCACTACTAAAAGAAATATCTGTACCATACTCTTTGTTCGCTTGTTCAAGTCTAGCCGCAACATTAACAGTATCACCAATAGTAGTGTATTGAAGCATTTCTTGACTCCCAATATTCCCAGCTATGACACTTCCTGTATGTAATCCAATTCTCATTGTAATTGATTCAATACCATGATTCCTCCAGTATCTGGATGTTTCTTTTTCATCCCAAACAGTATTTAATTTGTTCAACTCTTCTTTCATCTTTAAGGAGCATTTCACAGCTTGGTTTTCATGGTTCTGTAGTTTTTCTGGGGCACCAAATACCACCATTACAGCATCTCCAATATAATTTAAAGTATGCCCGTCAAATTCCTTGATTACATTATGCATTTTTGTAAAATATTCATTTAAAAAATCCAATGCTACTTCAGGTGACATTTTTTCTGTAATGGTTGAATATGAACTAAGATCTGCAAAAAGAATTGTAACCCACCTATTTTCACCCTCTAAATGACCTTTTTGAGATATAATCTTTTCACTAAGAGTTTCACCAAAATAACGTTTTAGTGTTTCATGCATCATTTGTCTATTCTCGTCGATAATTATTGATTTTGCAAAATTCAAACGATTATCTCTCTCTGATTTCCATTTGTTAATTACCAGCAAGGTATGTGGAAAAAAATATAAAACAATATATAAGGGAATATTTAATGTATCGTAATTATTTAAAAGGAATAAAGAAGCTAGAAATGGTATTGTTGAAGCAAAAACTGATGCTAGAAAATTAAAAGGGAATATGCTTATCCATATGATTGAATTAAATAATGGCATAAAAGCAATGTGGGGAAGATTTGATAACCTTTCAAAATCTAAATAAAAAAACAAAGGCATATTGATAACTGGTAAAAATAATAAAAATTTTTCTAAATATTTTTTTTTGAAGTCATCACTTTTTAAAATGAGAAATAAAGGAAAAGTAATAAATATTATAGGATTTATAATGTTTTTTAATGCAATACTGTCCCTTATAAAAAGACTTACTAGGTATAATATTGATGCTGATATAAAAAAAATAATTACTTTAAGGTAGAATGAGCTAACCCTTATCCATTTATCATTAAGATAATCTTGTTCTAACTCATTATTTTCAAAAATAGACTTTAAAGAATTAATGTTGTGACTCATATAAAAACATACGAATATTTACAAAATAGTGTTAATAATTATTATAAATACTTTCTTTTGAATTACTTTATGGGGAACTCAGACTAATGGGGTAGAAGGGCAGACCAAACAAAGTCCTAAACCACTATGAAATTTAACGTCTAATCGTCAAAAAAGTACAAAAAAGACTTTAATTAAAAACAAAAAACCCCATGAATGTGGGGCATCTATTCACTTATATACCAACCTTCTTTTTCTAGTATGATTTGTTCACTTGCGATAGGAATTAAGATTCCATAAATAGCTCCTCCCATAGAACCAGTAATTCCAAATATTATAGAATATGCAACTGTCCAGTGGAATCCATATTTAATTTCTCCATCAATAACAGAACCAGCAGCACCAAACAAAGCACCATATTTAGCACATTTTAATACACTTGAAGCAAATGACCTTATAGATTTTTCATAATATTTAAATGACACCACTGAATCAAATCTTAAGGTGTCTTGTATTTGAGAATTATGTTTCTTTACTATAACATATTGTTTTGAATAATCAGTACCAATCAGATTGTATTTAATGTTGTTTATTTGAAGTTTTTCACCTGTTTCAATTTTGATAGTTTTATCATTATTTTTAAAATTCAGACTTTGCCCCCAAGCCAACCCAATGAATAGTAGTAGTAGGTATTTAGTCATTTTTATTGCTCAAGCAGAGTCATCTTTTTTAGCTCCATTCATTACATTAGCTAAATCAAGTATAGCGATAAAAAAAAGAATTGTTGATATATCATCATATTCAAAAATATTTAAAACAATGCAGAATGCAATTAAGAAGAAAAATCGATATTTAAGTATAAACTCCATTTCATAATCTACAAAAAATAGTGATACAAAGTTTGCGATTAGGAACTTGGCTGAAAAACTGACTTTCTTTTGAATTATTTTGTGGGGAACGCAGACTAACGTTGTAATCTAAAATCCTGTAGACCCATTGGCGTCAGTCTACAATATAAAATTCCACTTTCAAGATTTACCATTAGAATTTCATCCGAAATATTTTCATTGTCAGAGGAATTATATTTAAATTTTAGGCTTATTATTTGTCAATAATATTTTATTAAAACATTTAGGAAAAAATTAAAATGAAAATAAGCAAATCTTTGCCAGTTCTTGTAACAGGTGCTACAGGGTACATAGCTGGATGGGTGGTCAAAAATTTATTAGATGAGGGTATAACCGTCCATGCTCCAATAAGAGATCTAGCTAATACTCAAAAGAGGATTCACCTAGATAAACTTGCTGAAGATTCATCCGGTGAAATAAAATATTTTAAATCTGATTTGATGATTGAAGATTCTTACAAGGAAGCAATGAAAGGATGTGAACTTGTAATTCATACTGCATCTCCTTTTGTTATGGATTCAAAAGACCCTCAAAAAGAGGTCATTGAACCGGCTCTTAAAGGAACTCAAAATGTTCTTAAAACTGTAAATGAAACAGAATCTGTAAAGCGAGTGGTGTTAACAAGTAGTGTCGCCGCAATTTATGGGAATGGTATTGATGGCCAATCAGTTGAAGGAGGTATGTTTAATGAGTCAATGTGGAATACTACTTCGACTTCAACAGATGGTGAATATAGTTACTCAAAAACTATTGCTGAAAAAGAGGCATGGAAAATTTGTGGAGAGCAAAAGCGTTGGGATTTAGTTGTTATTAATCCAGGATTTGTTCTTGGTCCTTCTTTGAATCCAAATGCGTTGTTTGAAAGCAAAAAATTCATGCTCCAGATGGGAAATGGAGACCTTAAAAGTGGTGCTCCAGATATTACAATGGGAATGGTTGACGTGAGAGATGTAAGTCAGGCACACGTTATAGCTGGGTTTAGTGAAACTGCAAAAGGGAGGCATATCCTATCTGCCGGGACCCATACTTTATTAGAAACTGGCGGTTTTATAAAAGAAAAATTTGGTGATAAATACCCTGTTCCGACAAGAAACGCGCCTAAATTTTTAATTTGGATTTTAGCACCCTTCATTGGGGTCAAAAGAAATTTTGTTAGTAAAAATATTGGCTATAAAATTGATTTTGATAATAGTAAAAGTATAAAAGAATTGGGCATTAATTATTCACCAGTAAAAAAAGCCGTTGTTGATTTTTTTCAGCAATTTATTGACAATGGTTTAGTCTGAAATTTATTTTTTTTAACCATATTTAAGGGTACACTCAAATATTAAAAATCATTTAGGACTTTCTTATAGTTTATTTAGTGATGTAGGAGGGTAGACAAAACAAAGTCAAAAGCTATACTCAGATTTTAATGTGAAAGTGCTAAAAGTAAAATTTTGAACTTTAATTACATTCGCCTTCAGTCCATTCTGTGACACCTGCATTTTCAGCGTAACAATCATTACCATAAGTCATCCCATCAGACCCGCAAACTGGTGAATAGATTGCAGGTCAATCTTCATCTTTATCTTCACAACCCCTGTAGTCTAATGTATTCAATTTATGCCTATTTATTGGTATTTTGTCACACATACGTCACTCTTCGGGTTAATTAAAAACAGGTATTTTATTATAAGTTTTAATTACTTGAAAAAAAAATGAGTTGAATAGTACGACCGTTCTTTTTAATTTAATTACATGAATAAAAGTGCACAAACGCGCAAAACTATTTTGGATGAAGCCATATTGATGGCCAGCAAGACAGGCCTTCAAGCTTTAACCATCGGTAAATTGTCAGCTGCTGTGGGGATGTCTAAAAGTGGACTTTTTGCACATTTCAAATCTAAGGAGCAATTACAGTTAGATCTATTAAAGCAAGTTGCAAAATTTTTTAAAGAGGACGTAATTACTCCCTCCATGCAAGTACCCAGAGGCGAAGCAAGAATCCGGGTGCTTGGACAAAATTTAATAAAATGGGATGATTCCAAATTCATGCCAGGTGGGTGCATGTTACATACATCATCCATTGAATTTGATGACAGACCCGGACCCGTAAGAGATTTTTTAGTATTCAATCAAAGTTACTGGATAGACTTTATCGCGCAAGCTGCCAGTATAGCTATGGAAGAAGGTCACTTTTCTGCTGATTTAGATACTCAATTATTTGCATTTGAATTTCATGCTATTTTACAATCTCACCATTTTTCATCCCATTTATTAAATGATCCACAGGCAAAAATTCGGGGAATCAGAATGGTTGAAAACTTAATAATTCACTCTCGCAAATAATTCATAAAGGAGATATAAAATCAAAAAAATAATACTAACTATTATTATCACGTTTTGCTATATACAATCAGAGGAGTGGATTTACTATAATCATGTACCAGGGGATTATCCTTTCGGTTATGAAACCATTAACCGAATTAAGCCAAATGGAGAGAGTAATGAAATTATTTTGGATAATGCTAGATTTACTGATATGTCTGAGGATCAAACGTTATTTATTTTAATAGACTACTGGTCAAATCAGTTTACTAGCCTTCATCTTTATGATAAAGAAACTATGGATACTATTAGTATCAGTCTTGAAAATTTTGTTTTTCAACAAGCGAGGTTTACAAATGATGAAAATACGATTATATTTTCGGGCGAAGGTATTACGGGCAAGGAATTATACTCTTATTCAATTTTAGATAATTCAATTTCTTTAATAGGAGATTCATTAAGTAATTATTTTAATAATTTAGAAATATCTCCAGATGGGCAAAAAGTTCTTTATTTTAGACAGTCTCAATTTCAGCCTGAAGGTGTGAGTGGATGTGATCTTCCGGAAAACACTTTGTATTTAACTGAGATGCAGGGATATACTGGTTCTTATACTGGCGAGATATTCTATAATTCAACATCTAATATTGGAGAATTTCAATTTGGCGTTATGGGTCCGCCGACTGGCTCTTCAGCTACTGGCGGAGATGCAGAAGATGCTGGTTTTACGATTGAATATCCAAGCGGTAATTCAGTTTTGGGTTCATCAACAGGATTAGCTATTCCTGCTGGCTGTGGAACATTAACGAATATATCTCGAATGAATAACGCAGTTGGTCTTAACAATATTATAATACTTGATTCAAATGGAGATACTCTTGATTTTACTTATTACGATGGCTATCTAAATAATCTAGATAATTTACGAAATATCGATGTTATTACTAAAGATCTTCAAAGTGGTGAAATATCTGTATTGGCTACCATACCACAATTAATTAATGTAGAGGGTTTTAATAAACCATATTGGAGTGATAATGGTTTTATTTATTTATTCTTTTTTGATGATAGTGAATGCATCGAGTTATTTAAAATAGATGGTGAGAGCGGTTCTATAACACAGTTAACTGATAATCCATGCTCATATCATCATTCTGCTTCATTTTTAGAAACAAATGAATCAGATTTAGAAAAACTGGTTTATGCAACTTGGAATAATAATGAAGGCCTTTCAGGTATTGAATATCGGATTTATGATATAAGCTCTAATGAGTCTTTATATGTTGGAGGTTATGTTCAAGGTTTTCCCTATCTTCCACATCCCATGTCTCAAACATGGTCTCCCGATCAATCAAAAGTCGCATTTAATGTAATGTTTACAAATATTTACCTTCCTGGACCACTTAGAGTTTATGATACAGATACCGATAGCTTTTCTACTTTAGTAGAATCTAATGGTTGGGGTAGTTCTTTAGCACCTTCTCAAATAGTTTGGGTTGGAGATAGTTTGGCCGGTGATGTAAATTTTGATGGTATTATCGATGTATTAGATATAGCATCAATAGTGAGTATTATATTAGATGATAGTGAATATAATTCTAACGCTGATTATAATAGTGATAGTACTGTGGATATTTTAGATCTAGTTCAGATAGTTGATTATATTTTAGACAATTAAAAAAGCCCCGAATCTTCGAGGCTTTTCTTTTGAGTGTATGTTTAAGTTTATTTTAACAATACCATTTTCTTAGTAGAACGATATTCTCCTGCTTCAATACTATACAGATAAACTCCTGCTGATACTGGTTCGCCTTGGTTGTTTGTGGCATCCCATTGAACTGATTTAGACCCAGAGTTTTGATTCTTATTTACAAGGTTATTTACCACATTACCGAGCATATCATAAACTGTTATATCAACAAAGGAATCTTCAGGTAAATCATACTTCAAAGTAGTGATAGGATTAAATGGGTTGGGATAGTTGCTAAAAAGAATATAAGAAAGTGGTAATAGAGGGTCATTCTCTTTATGCAAAACCATACAAGTCTGTTGACAATCATCCATAGAGGTAAAAAAGGCTTCAGTATAATCTACACTATCAGCAATCCAATCGCATCCAGATATATATTCACATTGGTTATTAATCCAACCAATGCCTAATACCATATCACATAAACCAAAATCTATTCCTGATAAATCTATACATCCTTCCGGAACTCCACATTGAATTAATTCACCATCTAAATAATAGTCTGACCAACAGCTACCACAATAATTTGGAATACATTCAGAAGTTGGGTGAGAATAACAATTACTTATTGAACAAGGATCAGCAAAACAATTGACTGAAAATTCACAATTAAAAGAAATGTCAATACTTGATACACTAATTCCAACACATTCAGTACAAGAGATTGAGTCTCCTTCAATTTGGACAAACCTATTTAAATAATGATTGAAATTGATTGATTCATTGTCATTAGATATATAGTTAATAAAATTTCCTAATTCGTCCTCAAAGTAATACGCACTGCAATGTTCCATACATATATTCGCACCTAAATTTCTTAAATATCCTTGAGCAGAAAAATTTTGCCCCCAAGCCAACCCAATGAATAATAGTAGTGGTAAATATTTTTGCATATCCAAATCTACAAATAATAGGTATATAAAGTTTGTGCCTGTTAATTATACAGCGGACTTTCTTTGCATGTATATAGTAGGTTAGAAGGGCAGACCAAACAAAGTCAAAAGCCATACTCGGACTTTAAAGTGAAAGGTGCTAAAAAGTAAAATGATTGACCTTAATTAGAAACAAAAATGGTTTGAGTTTTCACCCAAACCGCTATTGCTTATATACCTTGTTGTAAGCTTTTATTCTTCCATTGCCTTATGCACTTTATGCATAATAGCAAGGTTGTTTAAAAAAGGAATAAAGTTATATGGCCCCATTTTTTCCTCAGTTCTGGGTATTGGATGAACAGCAAGATTGGAATCAATAGTAGAGATATAC
>JAOLAV010000024.1 GCA_028338895.1 Fidelibacterota bacterium | reverse complement strand
GTATGTGGAGAGGTAGCTTTAAAGGGCGATCCTATTATAGTGAAAGATGTTTCAAAATATAATAATTATATTTCATGTGATCCTGATACCAAATCCGAAATTGTTATACCTATATTTAAGAATAATAAAATTATTAGCGTTCTTGATATTGATTCAAAAGTTGAATCAGATTTTGATGAGTTAGATTTAAAATACCTGACTAGAGCATCAACTATTATTTAAAAAAAAGCCTTTCTAAAAAAGAAAGGCTTTTTTTCTTGAAAAGATATATCTAAATAACTTTGTGAACAAGAAGTCCAACCATAACAATCAAGGACACAAATATCAGGGAGACCCCCATATTTCCTTTCTTAATCTCTTCCCACTCATCAATCTCTGTCGATAACATATCGAAGACCTTCAAAGCAATACCTATACCAAATGCAAAACCAACTGCCGCAGCTACGGACCAGCCAATAGCTCTTAAGTATTGAGTCAATATTCCTATTAGTGAATTTGGATCTTGAAGCATATTCTCTCCTTAAAGTATTTCCATTTTTTTCATTATTTCTTGCATGAATTCGGTCGAGTCCATGCGTCCATCGGCTAGCGAGATAGCTACATCTGATGAACAATTAGCTACGAATGTATTGAATTCGCCTTTCGAAGCAGGAACATCCACACTTACACTTATCATTGATGGTGTATAAGCATTTGCCAATCCCATTTCTTTTTGATGTGCAATTGCTTGCCCAGCTGAAGCAAAACCGACAAGCATAAACATTTCAAAATTATTACGTCCACTCTTCAAAGTTATTGAATATTCATCGCTATCAAGAGAAAGCTGGGAAGATTCAACTGAAATTCTATAAGACTTACAAACGGATTTAACCTTCTTTTTAAAAGCATAATTCCCAAGCAAGCCCTCTGCATTAATAAAAAGTGCTAATAGTGCTATAATTAAAATTCTTTTTGATTCCATCATATCTACTAAAATTGTTAGTGTCATTTTACATTTTTCTTTGAGAGTAAATCAAGGTGTAATTAAAGGCTTTCCATTTTTAATAACAATATCAATTGGTTGATGGGACACCATTGAAGCAATTTGTTCTATTTTCGGAAATCCCCATACTATAATATCTGCATTTTTACCCGTTTCAATAGATCCAATTTTATTTTCTAAAAGTAATGATTTTGCAGCCGTATAAGTACTGGCTTTTATGGCTTCCAATAAAGGGATCTTTAGATAGATACATGCTAAACTAATAATAAAAGGCATTGACTGTATAAAGCAGCTACCTGGATTATAGTCTGAAGCAATAGCTACATTAATTCCAGCATCATACAAATCTTGATAAGGTGCATATTCAGTTTTTCCTAAAAAAAAAGTTGTCCCTGGTAAAAGAGTTGCTATGACATTACTTTTTCCCATTCTTTTAATACCTTCTTCACTAATAGCCATTAGATGATCTGCTGAAGAAGCTTGTATCTCAACAGCTAATTCTGCTGATCCCGTAGAATAAAACTCATCTGCATGCAGTCTTGGTTTTAGACCATAATCAAGTCCTTTTCTTAGAATTTGCCGAGTTTGATCAATTGTAAAATATCCCTTTTCACAAAAAACATCATTGAACTTTGCAATTCCTTGCTTTGCGACTTCTGGAATCATTTCATTGCATATAAGGTCTACATAATCCTGTTCTCTATTTACAAAATTAGGGGGAAATGAATGCGCACCCATAAATGTAGGAACTATATCTATTGCATGTTCTTTTTGAACTTTATCTAATACGGAAAGAGACTTTAACTCACTTTCCATGTTTAATCCATATCCACTTTTAGCTTCTATAGTTGTTGTACCTAGCTTTAGAAACCTATCCATTCTTTTTTTAACCAAATCGATGAGTTGAGATTCGGTTGCTTCTCTTACACCCTGGATACTTTTAACAATACCTCCGCCATTTTCAGCAATTGACTCATAGGATTCTCCACCTAATCGTCTTAAAAATTCATCATCACGACTATCAATAAAAACCGGATGAGTATGTGAATCAACAAAGCCTGGAGTAACAAGGTTATTTTTACAGTCTATCATTTCATCAGCAATACCAAGACCATTTCCTATTTCCTTAATCTGAGAATTTTCGATCATTACTTCAATATCAAAAAATGTTTCAATACTATCTGATGGTGTATTATAAGTCACTAATTGACCAATATTAAAAAGTTTTAGTGTGGACATACTTTATCTTAAAATTATTTTATCATTGGAATATCAACATCCCATTTTTTTGCGTTTTCAATAGCATCCTCATATCCAGCATCAGCATGTCTAAATATGCCCATCCCAGGATCATTTGTCAAAACAGCAGATAGCCTAGCATCCATCTCTTCAGTTCCATCCGCTACAATAACCTGACCGGCATGCAACGAATATCCCATTCCAACACCACCGCCATGATGATATGAGACCCATGTAGATCCGCTAGCTGTACTTAACAAAGCATTAAGAACTGGCCAATCAGCTACCGCATCCGACCCATCTTTCATAGACTCCGTTTCGCGATTGGGTGAGGCCACAGAACCACAATCAAGATGATCACGTCCAATAACAATTGGAGCAGACAACTCACCATCCCTTACCATTTTATTTAATATTAGACCAAATTTTGCTCTTTCACCATACCCTAACCAACATATTCTTGAAGGGTATCCTTGAAACTTTACTTTTTCCTGTGCCATTTTAATCCAATGGCAGAGTGCTTTATCTTCGCTAAAAACTTCTAATATTTTTTTATCTGTTTTATATATGTCTTCAGGATCTCCAGATAATGCAACCCATCTAAAAGGTCCTTTTCCTTCGCAAAAAAGAGGTCTTATATATGCTGGTACAAACCCGGGATAATCAAATGCTTCTTTAACTCCTGCTTTAACAGCTTGAGCTCTAATATTATTACCATAGTCGAAGACAATTGCCCCTTTTTGTTTTAATCTTAAAATTGCTTTTACATGCTCTCCCATAGATTTAATAGAATACTTCACATACTTTTCAGGATCAGTCTCCCTCAATTTTTCTGCTTCCTTTAAGGAAAAGTTTTTAGGTATATATCCTACTAATTCATCGTGAGCAGATGTTTGATCTGTAACTAGATCGGGAACTAGATCAAGGTGAGTAAATTTTTGAACTATATCAGCAGCATTGCCTAATAAACCTATAGATAATGGGATAGAACTAGCAACGGCTTCCTTAGCCCAATTAACAGCTTCCTCTAGCGATTCTGTGGATCTATCAAGATAACCAGTCTCTAAGCGTCTTTTGATTCTATTTGGGTCAATTTCTATTGAAATTGAAACACCTCCAGCCATTGAAACCGCGAGTGGTTGAGCACCACCCATTCCTCCAAGTCCAGCTGTTAAGACAAGTTTTCCTTTTAGACTATCTGTATTCCAATGAACTTTTGCTGCTGCTATAAATGTTTCATATGTACCTTGAAGAATACCTTGTGTTCCAATATAGATCCAACTACCTGCCGTCATTTGACCATACATCATCAATCCATCTTTTTCAAGCTTATTAAAATGTTCCCAAGTTGACCAATTGGGTACTAAGTTTGAATTTGCTATTAAAACTCGAGGTGAATGGATATGAGTTCTCACAACTCCTACTGGTTTCCCTGATTGTACCAATAACGTTTCATCTGGTTCTAATCTTTTTAATGTCTCTAATATTGAATAATAAGATTCCCAATTACGTGCTGCTTTTCCTTTTCCACCATACACTATTAATTCTTCTGGTATTTCTGCAACTTCAGAATCTAAGTTATGTTGGATCATCCTATAAGCAGCTTCAATTTGCCAATTTTTACACGTTATTTTTGTACCAGTCGGAAGTATTATTTTATTTTTCATTTTTTCACTTTATATATTCATAGATTTTTTTTGCATAAATAGGTTTCTCTTTAAATACTGTGTAGGAGAAAATGCTTATACCTGAAAATTGGTTTTTTGCAACTTGATATATTTTTTTCCCAGCTGATCTCGGATCTTGATTATAAGCACCAATACCAACAATGATACGATCTATATATTTTTGGGGCAAATTTTCTTTCATTATTTGCAAGTTCTTTTGAAAAGATTTGTCATTGCTTGTATAATTCATTGGTACAGCCCAATCAATATAGCCACCTGCCAGCCAAATATCCCATTCTTGTCCAAAGGTATTTCTAGCATTAAAGAGGTTTGGTTTAACTGCTGCTGATATTATACATTTAGGCTGATAAGCTTTTATTCGCATTGAAGCTTTACTCAAAAATGCTGTAATTGCAGTACGTTTGAAATCTGCGAAGGATGGCTTTTCTTGAACTTTTAATGATGGTAACCCCGGAATATTACCGGAGTAATTCAAAAAGAACTTTAATCCTGTTGGGTTCATCCCCCAACCTAAATCATGATATCTGATATAGTCAAAATGGATTCCATCTAAACTATAATTTTGTATTATTTCTGTAATTATATTTTGAAGGTGGGCATCTACTTCGGGGTGAGTTGGCGATAAATAAAAACCTTCACCATTTGCTTTTCTGTCCTTTTTTACTTTTTCCATGACATCTGAGATATTTATTAAATCAGGTTTATTTGAGTCTAACCAGCCTGGATGGTTTAGCAAGGCATGCTCTTTTTGCTTTGGTAAATTTGTTGAAGACCATAGGTAATAAACATTTAACCACGCATGAATTTTGAGATTATATTGCTTTGATTCCTTTATAACATATTCAAGTGGATCAAAATCAGTATTCAATAAAAGATGGGAACGAGGAACGAGCCTTGAAGTGTAATATGCATCTCCACGTCCTCTAACTTGAATAAATAGGTGATTATAATTATTTGCACTTGCAAATTCGAGAACTTTATCAATCTTTTCTTTCGAGGTTATGTGATCACGTACGACCCATAATGCTCTAACATCAAAATTTTGAGCATTTATTTTAGTAGTCGATAAAAAAAGAAGGGCAACGATTGTCGCCCTTCGAAAAATATTCTTTTTTAGGTTCACTATTAGAACTAGTCTGGCCTAATCTATTCTTTAATTTCTACCTGTGATTCTGAAATACCTATCATATCTACAAATTCAATTATAGATATTGGAGCACAATCATTATCTCTAAAACCAAGTTTAGTTATGCGAGTATATCCCCCTTCTCTATTCTCGAAAACAGGACCTATATTATCAAACAATTCACGCACGATAGACTTATGTCTTATTTTTTTTAGTACTAGACGGCGAGAATGAACATCGCCTTTTTTAGCTTTCGTGACAAGAGGTTCAATAAACATACGTAACTCTTTTGCTTTTGCGTCAGTAGTTTTAATCTTTTTATGTGTGATTAATGCGGAAGCAAGATTAGACATCAAAGCTTTTCTATGAGCTGTTTTTCTACCTAATTTACGTCCAGATTTATTATGTCTCATTTTTTAGCCTTCTTCAGCCATTATTGAATCAATATCCATACCAAATCCTAATCCCATAGAGTTTAGTTTTTCAACTAATTCAGTAAGCGATTTTCGACCAAAGTTCTTGTATTTCAACATTTGATTTTCTTCCTTACTGACAAGTTCATGAATATATTTTATCCCAGCTGCTTGTAAACAATTATAGCTTCTAACTGATAATTCCATCTCATCAATCGTTTGATGTAATAATTTTCTTAAAGCCATCGTTTCATCTGAAATACCATCAGAAATTTCTAAGACGCTTGGATTTGCGATAGCTTCTATGAATTTCAAATGATCCCTCATAACAGTTGCTGAGTATGAAACAGCGTCCTTCGCTGTTATTGAACCATCAGTAGTTAATTCTAGGTTTAAGATTTCAATTGGTTCCTTAGCGCCAGGCACTGGAACTACGCTAAATGTAACTTTTGTTACAGGGTTAAAAATACTATCAATAGATAGTGTACCAACGGGTAAGTTTGGCATATCATTCTGTTCTGATGGAACGTACCCTTTACCTATACCTATTCTTAATTCAATATTCATTTTTCCTTTTGAATTGACCTCAGTAATGTATTCTTCTGGATTTAAAATTTCGAATTGGTCACTTGTATCCTGAATATCCTGTGCTGTGAAAACTTTTTTACCTTTAATTGTTAAATTTATTTTTCCTGGCTCATTGTCCATTAGTCTAAATCTAACTTTTTTTAGATTCATAATGATATCTGCAACATCTTCTTTAACACCGGTGATAGTCGAAAATTCATGCTGAACACCTTCAATATGTACATGGGTAATTGCTGCACCAGGAATACTAGTGAGTAAAACACGACGCAATGCATTGCCTAAAGTGGTTCCATAACCTCTTTCAAGGGGTTGTAATGAGAAAGTCCCGGTATTCTCTGATTCTGATTGTTCTTTAAAGTCAACGTTTAATTCAAGTGCTTTAGTAGCCATAAGTATTCCCTATTTAAAATTATTTAGAATATAGTTCTACAACTAACTGTTCATTAACCGTAAGTTGCATTTCATCTCGGTCAGGAACTGAAATAAAAGTTCCTTTCATTTTTGCTTTGTCTAAATTTAACCATGAAAGATCCATATCACCCTTAATCCTGCGCATAGATTCTAATATGATATCCATTTTTCTACTTTTTGTACGAACTTCGATAATATCTCCAGGCTTAACAAGATATGAAGGTATATTAACTACTTGGTTATTTACTGTAAAATGTTTGTGATTTACTAATTGCCTTCCTGATGGACGAGAAGGTGAAAAACCAAGGCGGTAGATAACGTTATCTAAACGACTCTCTAAGAGCTGCAACATATTTGTTCCTGTCTCACCTGCCATTTTGTCAGCTTTTTCAAAATTTAGTTTAAACTGCTTTTCAAGTAAGCCGTACATAAATTTAATCTTTTGCTTTTCTTGAAGTTGTACACCATAATTAGATAGTTTTGGCCTTCTACCCTGTCCATGCTGACCAGGAGCATAAGGTTTGCGATTTAATAGTTTATCGTATTTGGGATTACCGAAAATATTTTCACCAAATTTACGTACAAGCTTTCCTTTTGGAGTCGTTACTTTTGCCATAATAGTTCCTTAAACCCTTCTTCTTTTTGGTGGCCTGCACCCATTATGAGGTAGAGGAGTAACATCCTTAATACTTGTAATTTGTAAGCCAGCAACCGCTAAAGCTCTAATTGCAGACTCACGTCCAGCACCTGGTCCTTTAACCTCAACATCTACGCTAGATAATCCCAATGTGATTGCAGCTTGAGCAGCTTTTTCGGCTGCCATTGTTGCAGCGTAAGCAGTACTTTTCCTAGACCCTTTAAAGCCAGAAGTACCAGCTTTTTGCCATACAAGAACATTTCCGTACTTATCAGTTAAAGTTACATGTGTATTGTTAAATGTAGATTTAATATGTGCTATTCCTTGTGGATCAACACTCTTCTTTTTTTTCTTTTTTACAATTTTATCAGCCAAAATTATTTCTCTTTTTTTTTAAATTAACCCTTTCCTAAACCAATAGTTCTTTTTTTACCTTTTCTTGTCCGAGCGTTTGTTTTTGTACGCTGTCCATTTGATGGTAAACCTCGGCGATGACGGAGCCCTCTATATGCACCAGCATCCTTAAGCCTTTTTATATTCATTGCTACTTCAGATCTTAATTCACCTTCTACTTTGTAGCCCAGGTCAGAGATTGCATTTCTTAATGCAACAACTTTTTCTTCAGACAAATCCTGAACTCTCGTATCCTCATTTACTTTCGCTTTTTTACAAAGCTGTTTGGCTGCTGTAAGCCCAATGCCATGTATATAACATAATGAATAAGGAACTTTTTTATTACGTGGTATATCTACACCAACTATACGAGCCATATTTTCACCTACCCTTGACGCTGCTTATGTTTTGGATTTTCACAAATTACAAGTACAACACCTTTTCTTTTAATAACTTTGCATTTAGAGCAAATCTTCTTAACTGATGGTCTAACTTTCATTTTTATTTTTGCCTATATGTAATTCTTCCTCGAGATAAATCATATGGTGATATTTCTAATGTCACTACATCTCCAGGTAATATTTTAATAAAATGCATTCTCATTTTGCCACTGACATGCGCTAAAACTTCATGAGCTTTACCTCCTATTTCGATTTCTACACGAAACATTGCTCCAGGCAAAGTCTCTTTTATAACGCCATCAATTGTTATTGGTTGTTCTTTAGCCATTTGATCCTATACTTAATATTTTTGGTCCTGATTCAGTAATTGCAATAGTGTGTTCAAAATGAGCTGAGGCACTACCGTCTTTTGTTAATATTGTCCATCCATCACTAGCGGTGTAAATATCTTTTTTTCCCGCATTTATCATAGGCTCAATAGCAATACACATACCAGATCTTAGTTGATATCCTTGTTTTTCATTACCATAGTTAGGTATCTGTGGTTCTTCATGTAATTGAGTGCCTATACCATGACCTACTAGTTCACGTACAACAGAAAAGCCATGTTTCTCAGCATGAGTTTGAACTGCATTACCTATATCACCTACATAATTACCTGGAATTGCTTGTTTTATACCATCTAACAAAGATTCATGGGTGATTTTTAATAGCTTTTTCTTTTTTTCATCAACTTTACCAATAGGAAAAGATTTAGCGTGATCACCATAATACCCATCTAATTCGGCACCACAATCAACACCAACTATTTCACCTTCATTTAAAATATCTTCTCCAGGTATTCCATGCACAACAGCATCTTCTATAGATACACAAAGGGTTGAAGGGAATCCCATATAGCCTTTGAAAGCTGGACGAGCACCTTTAGATCTAATAAATTCCTCTGCCATTTTATCTAGATCACTAACTTTAGCGCCTTTTATAATAAATGGTTCGAGCATAAGCAAGGTATCAGCAACAATCTGACAACTTTTTGCGATTTTTTTAATTTCTCTTTCTGATCTAATATGAACCATTACATACGTCTCCTTCCACGAATTTTACCTTTCGATAAAAACCCATCATAATGTCTCATCATTAAATGTGATTCAATTTGTTGAAGTGTATCTAGAGCAACACCAACAATAATCAATAAACTTGTTCCACCAAAAAAAGATGCAAAATCATAATTTATACCCATTGTTTTCATCAAGATATATGGAAATATTGCAACAAATGCCAAAGCAATAGAACCGGGAAGAGTAACTCGAGTAAGAATATTATCAATATATTCTGCAGTTCTTTTTCCAGGCCTTACGCCAGGGATAAAGCCACCTTGCTGCTTCATTGTGGAAGAGACTTGTACAGGATCAAAAGCTATTGCAGTATAAAAATAAGTAAAAAATATTATCATTAGACCAAAAACAGCCCAATACATAGGGTGTTCGAAAGAGAATAAATTCATGAGAGTTTGAGCAAATGGACTATCACCAAGAAAAGTTGAAACAGTACTTGGAATAAACATAATAGATTGTGCGAATATTATTGGCATTACACCAGCAGTGTTCACCCTCATCGGTATATGAGTATTTTGTCCACCATAGACTTTTCGACCTACAACTCTTTTGGCATACTGGACTGGTATCTTTCTGGTTCCTTGTGTTAAAAGGACAACAAAACATATTATTAAAAACATGATACCAACAAGTATGAACTCTGATAGAAACCCACGAACCCCTTCTTGAACTAAGGTTATTTCATTAAGTAATACATTTGGGAAAGCTGATACAATACCAACCATAATAATTAATGAAATACCATTGCCAATCCCTCTTTCAGTAACTCGTTCACCAAGCCACATTAGAAATAATGTTCCAGTTACCATGCTGATCACACCAGTAAAAGTAAAACCAAAACCAGGATTTGTGACAACAGCTTGCCCAGCACTATTAAGACTCGGCAAGAATACTGCAACAACACCATATGACTGCATTGATGCTAATAAGACAGTTCCGTATCTAGTAATTTGAGTGATTTTTTTTCTTCCGGCTTCACCTTCTTTTTGAAGTCTTTGAAAATATGGAATAACAGAACCCATCAATTGAATAATAATTGAAGAAGATATGTAAGGCATAATACCTAAGGAAAACAATGAAGCTTTTTGAAAAGCTCCGCCAACAAAAGTATTAAAAAGACCAAATAAAGAATTTTGAAAATTAGAAAATGCTCCAGCTAATGCTTCTCCGTTAACACCAGGTATCGGTATATGCGCACCAACTCTAACTATTATTAGAATACCAAGCGTAAATAAGATTCTAAATCGAAGTTCCGGAATCGAAAAAATACTTTTGATTTTATCTATCACGCTTCAATAGCAGTCCCACCTGCCTTTTCAATTTTTAATTTTGCCGATTCACTAAATGATGTTGCAGTAATTGCAATCTTTGTTTTCAAACTACCATTACCAAGAATTTTTACAGGTTTCATAGTAGATTTGATCAGACCGTTATTAAACATTTCTTCTGGACCTATAGTTACTAGACCTAACAATTCAATTCTTTCCAAGTTAACTATTTGAAATTCTTTCTTAAAAATGTTTGTAAAACCTCTTTTTGGAAGCCTTCTAGCTAACGACATTTGGCCACCTTCAAACCATGGTCTTCTTTTAAAACCTGAACGTTGACCGGCACCTTTATCTCCTCGGCCTGAGGATCTCCCTAAACCAGAGCCAGGTCCACGACCAACCCTTTTACGCTTTTTAACCGACCCTTCAACAGGAGTTAATAAATCTAGTTTCATAATTCTTCTACCTTTAGCAAGTAAGGAATGACATTAATCATTCCTCTAATTTCTGGACAATCTTTATGCTCAACTGATTGATTCATTCTTCTTAAGCCCAAAGCTACAAGTGTTGCTTTTGCTTTTTGCTTATACCCAATACCACTTTTGATCTGAGTTAAGCGAATTATATTTTTTGTAGCCATTAGTTAAAGACCTCACCTATTGTAATACCTCTTTTATTTGCAATAGCAACAGCGTCCTTCATTCTCAGCAAGGCATCCATCGTTGCATGAACAAGATTCAATGCATTTTTAGAGCCCTGTCTTTTGGATAGAATATTATGCACACCAACCTGTTCCATTACCGCTCTTACAGAAGCACCAGCTATAATACCAGTACCAGGAGATGCCGGTTTTAAGAATATTCGACTAGCTCCATGTTTTCCAATAATTGCATGAGGTATAGTTCCATTAACAATAGAAACTTTAACAATAGATCTTTTAGCAATTTCTTTACCTTTATTTATTGCAGAAATAACCTCATTTGCTTTACCTAATCCAATACCGATGTGACCTTTACCATCACCTACAACGACTAAGGCTGAAAAACGAAATCTTTTGCCTCTCGAAGTAACTTTGGCGGTTCTATTAATTTTTACGACTTTCTCTTCTTGTAGATCAAGTTCTGCTGGGTTTATAATAGCCAATTCATTTTCTCCTAAAATTCTAATCCACCACTACGTGCTGCATCTGCAAAAGCTTTAACACGACCGTGATAAGGATATCCATTCCGATCCAGTACTACTGGACCAATTTTATTATTTTTAACTTTCTCAGCTAGAGCCCCGCCTACAATCCTACTAACATCGGACTTATTGTCGGCTTTTTTAACTAAAGCTTTTAATTCTTTATCTTTTGAAGAAACAGACGCTAGAGTATGACCTTTAAAGTCATCTATTACCTGAGCTTCGAAATGTTTTAAACTTCTGTAAATAACTAATCTGAGACGATTCGGATTTAACCTCGAAGTCTTTTTGCTTCTATTTCTACGTCTTAGATCTCTTCTAACTTCAGATTGATGTTTAGCCATTATTTAGCCCCTACTGTTTTACCTTGTTTAGAACGAACAAATTCGCCTTTATATCGAACACCTTTTCCTTTATATGGCTCTGGAGGTCTAAATGAACGTATTTTAGCTGATACAGCTCCAATTAACTGTTTATCAACACCTTCTACTTTAATTTCTGTTTTATTAGCTGTAATTAGGATGCCATCTGGTACATCAAAAAAAATGTCATGTGAAAAACCTAACTGCAAATGTAAACGACTACCTTGAACTTTAGCTTGATATCCAACACCTATTATTTCAAGTTCTTTAGTAAACCCTTCTGAAACGCCAATTACCATGTTGCTTAACAACTGACGTGTAGTTCCATGCAAGGCTTTATGTTCTTTACTATCAGTTAACCTCGTAACATTAACAATGTTCTTATCGTGATTGACTAATATATCTTTGTGAACATTAAAACTTAATGATCCTTTTGAGCCGGTTACGGATACATTTTCCCCAGAAATTAAAATTTTAACGCTTTCTGGTATATTTATTGGGTTTTTTCCTATCCTAGACATAATTATTAATATACCTCACAAAGAATTTCTCCACCAACACCGAGTTGATTTGCTTTTTTATTTGAAAGAACACCTCTTGATGTTGATAAAATTGAGATACCAAGACCATCAAGAACACGAGGAGCTTCATTTGAACCGACATAAACTCTTAAACCTGGTTTACTTATCCTTTTTATACTTTCGATTACAGAATCACCTTTGTAATCATATTTTAAAAATACTCTTATTAGCTCTTTTTTATCATCATTTGAAATAAAAAAATAATCTTGAATATAAGACTCTTCTTTTAAAACTAAAGAGATACGTTTCTTAAGACTACTCGAGGGGACATCTATCCAGCGTTTCTGAGCTGAAAGACCATTACGAATTCGAGTTAAAAAATCTGCTATTGGGTCTGTCATTGACATAATTATACTCCTACCAACTTGCTTTAGTTATTCCTGGAATTTCACCTTTCAGAGCCATTTCTCTGAAACAAATCCGACATAAGCCAAATCTTCGAAGATAACCGTGAGGTCGACCACACTTAAAGCATCTCCGTTTTTCTCTTGTTGAAAATTTTGCTACACGTTTTGATTTTTGTATTTGTGATTTTTTAGCCACTATGCTGCCTCATCAATTTCATCTTTAACTGGTTTTTCCTTTAAAGGAAGACCAAAAAACTTCAGAAGCTCATAGGCTTCATCATCATTTTGTGCGGTTGTGATTATGGTAACATTCAAACCTTTAATGGCTTGAATTTTATCATAATCAATTTCTGTAAAAATTATCTGTTCCTTAATTCCAAAATTATAATTCCCCCTACCATCAAAAGATTTAAAGGATAAGCCTCTAAAATCTCTAGTTCTTGGAAGTGCTACTGATATAAGACGATCTAAGAATTCATACATCATTTTAGAGCGCAAAGTAACCTTACACCCTACAGGCCACCCCTTTCTAATTTTAAAATTAGAAATATCTTTCTTTGCTTTCGTCGTAACTGGTTTTTGACCACTAATTAATGACATTTCTTCCAATGCACTTTCCAAGTTTTTTGAATTACTCTTAGCATCACCAAGTCCCATATTGAGAGCTATAGAAGTCAATTTTGGAACCTCCATTACATTGGGATAATTAAATTTCTTTTGCATCTTCGGAATTACGGTTGAAGAATAAAAATTTTGAAGTGTAGGGACATAAGTAACACTATTTTTATTTTTAATAGCTACAGTTTTCTTTATTATTAGTTTTTTTTCAGTATCTGAAGCTTTCTTGACAACTGGAACCTTTTTAGCAGCCGCAGTTTTCTTGACCACTGGAGCATTTTTATCAGTGGAAGTTTTCTTAACAGCTGATTTTTTTTTAGTAGCTGCAGTTTTCTTAGTAACTGGACTTTTTTTAGAAGCTGATTCTTTTTTGACTATCGATTCTTTCTTTTCGACAGTCTTACTTGTAGTTTTTTTTATTTCTTCCATAATTATAATACTACTTCTTCATTTGTTTTTTTTGAAATTCTTATTTTTGAACCATCATCTAAAATACGGTAACCAACCCTAGATGCTTGACCAGCATGAAGAACCATAACGTTAGATATATGCAATGTGGCTTCCCTATCAACAAATCCACCTGATGGGTTTTCTTGTGTAGGTCGAGTAGCTCTTTTTCTAAAATTTACACCTTCAACAATTAACCTTTGTTTCTGTGGGAATACTTCAAGAATTTTACCCTCAGAACCTTTATGATTACCACTAATAACTTTTACCTTCATACCTTTTTTAATATGCATTTTAGAGTACCTCCGGAGCCATTGAAATAATCCGCATAAAACCAGCATCTCTTAATTCTCTAGCTACAGGCCCAAATATACGAGTTCCACGAGGCTCACCAGCACTATTCAATAATACGGCAGCATTTTCATCAAATCTAATTCGACTTCCATCTTTCCTGGACACTTCTTTTCTGGTCCTGACAACAACAGCTCGGTGAACTTCACCCTTCTTCACCATCCCACCAGGAATTGCTTTTTTAACAGTAATAACAATCTGATCACCAATACTTGCGTATTTACGTTTTGAACCACCCAACACCTTAAAACAAAGTACTTCCTTTGCACCAGTATTGTCAGCAACCTTCAATCTTGTTTCTTGTTGAATCACAATATTATCCTAATTTAACTGATTTTCTAACGATTTGACTAACCTGCCAACGTTTACGCTTACTCATAGGTTTAATTGCCAAGATTTCTACCATATCTCCATCATTCGGTACAACCGAACCAACGTGAGCTAGATAATTTTTGTATCTTTTTACAATTTTTTGATAACTCGGATGGGAAATTTGACGTGTAACACGCACATTGACTGTCTTCTCCATCTTGGTACTAATAACTTGGCCGGTTAACGACTGCCTTGTTCTATCCATTTTCATTATTTACTACCTTCAATTTTTCTAATTCCAGATACATGTTCGTTAATAACTGTTTTAATTTGGGCAATTTCTTTTCTAGATTTTGAAATCAAAGTCCCATCTTCAAGCTGTTGAAGAGCCTGTTGAAATTTTAGATTCTGGTATGACTCCAACGTTTCTTTTAATTTAGATTCTAAATCTAACAAGTTTAATTCTCTTAATTTCGAAGCCTTCATTAAAAAGACCTCCTTTCAACAATTTTAGTCTTAATTGGTAATTTATGACTTGCATTTCTAAATGCTAATTCAGCCTCTTCCTTTGTAACACCATCAATTTCGAACAAAATTCGGCCGGGCTTAACATTAGAAACCCAGTGATCTAACGACCCTTTTCCTTTTCCCATTCTAGTCTCAGCGGGGCGAGCGGTAATAGGCTTATCTGGAAAAATCCTAATCCACATCTTACCAACTTTCCTTACCACTCGAGAAATAACAATGCGAGATGCTTCTATTTGTCTTGCTGTGATCCACGCCGACTCTACAGCTTTTAAACCGTAACTACCAAAGGATACATAATTACCACGCATAGACATACCACGCCTTGTTCCTCGATGCATTTTTCTAAATTTTACTTTTTTTGGCTCTAACATATAAATCCTAATTAATTATCGACTGTACTGACCATTACATATCCAAACTTTGATACCTATAACTCCATATTGAGTATGAGCCTCAGTTAGCGCATAATCAATATCCGCTCGAAGCGTGTGAAGTGGAACACTACCATCAGAAAATTTTTCTGACCTAGCAATTTCAACACCACCCAACCTACCAGCAACATTGATCCTTATACCTTCAGCACCCATTCTCATAGTTGACTGGATTGTTTTATTAACAACACGACGATACGAGATTTTCTTTTTCAGCTGATGAGCAATATTACTACCAACTAGAGCGGCATTCAATTCGGGCCGCTTTACTTCAGAAATATTGATCTGAGCATCTTTCTTACCAGTGAGCTGTCTTAATTCCTTCTTAAGACGATTAACTTCTTCACCACCCCTACCAATTACAATTCCAGGTCTAGCAGTAAAAACTGTTATAGTAACTTTTTTTGAAGTTCTAGAAATTTCAATCTTAGATATACCTGCGTTTGGTAATCTATGAGTGATATATTTACGTATTTTAACATCTTCTTCCAATGCAACAGAGAAATTATTTTTCGGCGCAAACCAATTTGAACTCCACTTCTTGTTTACACTTAAACGATAACCTACTGGATGTGTTTTCTGACCCAAAATAACCTCTTTATTTTTCGTCTGTTACGACAATAGTTATATGACTAGTTGGTCTTCGAAGTTGTGAAGCGCGCCCCATGGAAGCAGCTCTAAAGCGCTTCATGACTGGACCACCATCAACAAATGCCTCTTTAACACCTAGTTCATCTGGATTGATTTTTAATTCTTTGTTTGCATTGATTAGATTTGCAACTGCTGACTTAACAGTCTTCTCAATAATCTTAGCAGCTTTTTCAGGTGAAAAATGAAGCTGATTTAAGGCATCAGCAACTTTTAAACCTTTTACACTACCCAATGTCTTTCTTATTTTACGGGGAGATTGATGAATGTGCCTTGCTATAGCTTTAGATTCCATAATTATTTCTTCCTATCGCCTGAATGCATTCTAAAGGTACGAGTTGGCGAGAACTCACCAAGCTTGTGTCCTACCATATTTTCATTTATGAAAACAGGTATAAACCTGTTTCCATTATGAACAGCTAAGGTGTGTCCTATAAACTCTGGGGTGACCATTGATCTACGTGACCAGGTCTTCAATACTCTTTTTTTACCAGACTCTTCCATTTTCCTGACTTTACTTAAAAGCTTCTCGTCAACAAAAGGTCCTTTTTTAAGTGATCGTGCCATTTCTATTAACGTCTCCGTTTAACAATCATATCGTTAGATTTCTTATTCTTTTTTCTTGTTTTATAACCCTTCGTAGGCTTACCCCAAGGTGTAACTGGATGGCGCCCGCCAGAGGACTTACCCTCACCACCACCATGTGGATGATCAACAGGATTCATAGCAACACCACGAACTTTTGGTCTACGACCTAACCACCTAGTTCTACCAGCTTTACCGGAGATTATTTGCTCATGAGTCTTATTTCCAACTTGACCAATAGTAGCTAGACAGAGGTTACTGACCATTCTTATTTCACCAGAAGGAAGTTTTAGGGTACATAGAGAGCCATCATGAGCCATTACCTGTGCGGCTGCACCAGCAGACCTTACCATTTGACCACCCTTACCAGGTTGAAGCTCTACGTTATGAACAAATAACCCAGGAGGAATATTCTTTAATATCAAACAATTAGCAACTTTAAGAGGTACATCATGACCCGATAATACTTCATCGCCAACCTTCAATCCAATTGGACTTAAAATATACCGCTTTTCACCATCAACGTAATGCACAAGAGAAATATTAGCAGATCTATTCGGATCGTATTCAATCGTTGCTACTTTCCCCGGAATATCAAATTTATTTCTCTTAAAATCAATTATTCTATAGCGACGCTTATGTCCTCCACCTCGCCTACGCATAGTGATACGACCGGTATTATTACGACCACCTGACTTTCTCAACGCGCGAGTCAGACTTTTTTCCGGAGAAGACTTTGTAATCTCAGCAAAATCGGAACGAGAAGCAAATCTAGAACCAGGTGTTACTGACTTTAATTTTCTAATACCCATATTAAGTAGCATCCTCCCCACGAATAAAATCTATTTTAGAATCAGGATGCAATGTGACAATTGCTTTTTTAAAATCTGATTTCTTTCCGGATGTTCTAATCGTCTTACCATTACTTTTCACTGTCATCTGCTTCTGTTTACCCGATTGGTTTAAAGTTGCAATCTTAACAACCTTAACATCAAACTTTCTTTCAATAGCTTTCTTAATTTCGGTTTTATTGGCGGAAACATCGACTAGAAAGCCGAATTTATTTTCGCGCTCTTGAAGAATTGCTAATTTTTCTGTTAAGACAGGTTTTATTATTATTTTTGAATACATTTTATTTTGAAGCTAGAAGGTTAGTTAAAATATCTATACTTGGCTTTTCCGCTACTAAAAGCTCACAGTCTATCAAATCATATGAGCTTGCTTTTTTAGCGTCCACAACATAAACACTTCTAAGATTGCGGGCAGCCATATCAAGATTTTCATCATAAACAGATACCAATATAGTGATTTTTTTATCAAAAATATTTAAATCCTTTAAAACCTTACAAAATTCAGATGTTTTAAAAGATTTCAAATTGAGATCTTCGACCACAAATATCTCATCAGACAGAACTTTACTAGAAAGAACAGACCTACGAGCTAACCTGCTCATTTTCTTTGATAATTTATGATTATAAGAATGAGGCTCAGGACCAAAAATGGTACCACCCCCTTTCCAAAGAGGGGACCTGATAGTACCAGCCCTAGCTCCACCTCGACCTTTCTGCTTGAATGGTTTTTTACCACCACCCCGAACTAATGCTCTATTTTTAGAAGCATGTGTTCCTTGTCGCATGTTGGTCAATTCAGAGAGAATTGCTTGCCTTACAACACCATGATTTGGTTCTATTCCGAAAACAGTTTCATCAAGATCAAAATCTGACACTTTTTTACCACTTAGATTGTGAATATTTAATTTCATTTTATTTAGATATAATTACAGTTCCATTCCTTGAACCAGGAACAGCACCTTTTAATAATAGATGATTGTTTTCTACATCAATCTTTACGACTTCTAGATTTTCAACCGTAACCCTAGAGTTACCATGATGACCGGCCATTCTCATACCAGGAAAAACTCTTGACGGGTCAGAGGCTTGCCCAATAGACCCAGGAGCCCTTTCAGTGTGACCGTTACCATGAGTTTTTCTTTGCCTACGAAAGTTATGACGCTTTATCACACCAGTAAAACCTTTCCCCTTCGAAGTACCTGTCGCACGAACAAATTCACCGACCTGAAAAAGCCCAACATGAAAAGTTTGTCCTGATTTATACTCAAAACCTGGCACAACATCAAACTCATACAATTTTTTCTTTGGCCCCACACCATTTGATTTAAAATGCCCACCTAATGGTTGGGTAGTATGCTTACTTTTACGCTCACCAAAACCAACTTGAACAGCATCATATCCATCTATATTTTGAGTTTTCACCTGAACAACGGTACAAGGACCAGCCTGAACGACAGTGACGGGAACCATATGACCTTTATCATCAAAAACCCTAGTCATACCAATCTTCTTTCCAATTAAACCGCGCATAATTAAACCTTTATCTCTATGTCAATACCAGCAGGAAGATCTAATTTCATTAAAGACTCTACAGTCTTAGGAGTTGAATTTAAGATATCAATAAGCCTTTTATGTATTTTTGTCTGAAATTGTTCACGAGATTTTTTATTAACATGAGGAGATCTTAAAACAGTATAAATAGACCGATTTGAAGGCAAAGGAATAGGACCTGATATAATAGCACCAGTAGACTTTGCTGTTTTTACAATTTTCTCTGTAGACTTATCCAAAAGGATATGATCG
>JAOLAV010000023.1 GCA_028338895.1 Fidelibacterota bacterium | reverse complement strand
AAAAAATACCCTTGAAAAAGAAAAAAGAATACAAGCTGAGGCGATATTAAATGCACTTAAAAATCAAGAAAAAATAAATCAAAAACTTAAAATATCACAATCTAAAAATAAAAAAATGGTAAAAGATTGGTGAAATATTATTTTTCTATAATATTTTTATTTCTCAATATCTATGGACAATCTGTAAATATAACTGTCGATAAAAATCAGATTATAGAAGGTGATTTAATTATTTTATCTATTGAAGCAATTAATAGTGATAATTTTCCTCAGATTGAATTAAATCAAATTAACAAGTCTTTTGAAATTTTAAGTGGGCCGAACCAAAAAACTAATATTCAGTTTATTAATGGAAAGCTTAACTCTTCAAAAACTTTGTCATGGACCCTTTCTCCAAAGCAGAATGGACAAATTTTTATTCCAGCTTTGTATATTACAGTAGATGGTAAAAAATTCAAAGGAAATAGAATTCCAATAGATGTTCGAAAGAGTAAAGCAGAAGATATCAATGCTGTTTTTCTCATTTCTCAAGTAGATAAAGAAGAAGTTTACAATGGAGAGCAAATTACATTACAGTATAGACTGTATAAACATATTGATTACAATATCTCATCAATTGATCAATTCCATATGCCTGAATTCCCTGGTTTTTGGGTTGAAGAGATTTTCAATCCCCAACGTTTAAAATATCAAAAACAGTTAGAAATAATTAATGGTGTAAAATATCAAGTTGCCAATCTAGGGGAGAGAGCTTTATTTCCTATTCTCTCTGAAAAGCATATTCTGCCATCTGTTCGTATCAAAATACAACTGGAAATACAAAAAAAGAGGAAGCAAAGAGATCCTTTTTTCGATCCTTTTTTTAATTCTTTTTTTACTGAAACAAAAGCTAAAATATTGAATTCAAAAGAAAAAAAGATTAATATCAAACCATTTCCAAAGCCCATCCCTAGAAATTTTTACGGAGCTGTTGGTCAATTTCAAATTGATGCTATGGTTGATTTAGACACAATTAAAATAAATGAAGGTTTGACATATACAATCCTATTAAAAGGCACTGGTAATTTTAATTTATTTACACTACCAGAAATAATTTTTAATAAAAGTATAGAATCTTTTCAACCAAAAGATTTTTTTGAAAAAGATGAATTTAGAAATGACATAACTGGAATAAAAAAGAGAGAATATATTTTAATACCTAGAAAATCAGGTGAAATTAAGCTACCCACAGTAGAGTTTATATATTTTGATAATATCACTGAGTCTTGGAAAATTATTAAAACAAAACCTTTCACAATTGTTGTGGAGACAGACAATTCAAATCCAAATTATAAAAATAAACCTAAATTAGTTAATCAGGAGATTGAATTAATGGATCAAGACATTAGGTATATTCATACATTTAATCTTTCTAAACCTATAATAACAACAGGTTTAATTTCAAAAATATATGGCCTATCTCTTATCCTCATTTTGTTACCCTTTTTATTAAATAGGTTCACATCATTTAGGCTTAAGACAAAAAGTAATAGAAAAATTAAAGGTGCAATGAAAGTCGCATTCAGATCTATGAATGATAAAAATATTAGTAATTTTGAATTAGCGAGCAATGCGCTCTATATTTATTTGAATGCTAAATTAACCTTGAATAGTATCAACCTAGATCCATCATCCGTTAAAAGTCTTTTAGACGAAAAAATTAGACCAGAACTAGTAGCCCAAATTTATCATTTACTAAAATTATGTGATGAAGGACAGTTTTCAACCGGTTCTGAAAGAGAAGTTTCTTCAATCCTTGATAATATGAAACAAGCTATCCGAGAGATAGATAAAGAGTTATGAAGATAATAATAATTTTTATTAGCTTATCTTTGAATATTGTTTCTGCTGAAGATTTTAACAAATCTTTTCAAGACGGAAATAATTTAATGGAAGAAAAAGATTTTATCGAGGCATCAAAGTTATACGAATCAATTTTAGAAGTTCATCCTTCGAATAGTGACCTTTATTACAATCTAGGAAATGCTTATTATCGTTCAAATAACATAGGTCTAGCAATATGGGCTTATTCTCAGGCAATAAGTTTAAATCCAAGAGATGATGACATTCAATACAACCTCTTGCTCGCAAAATCTAAAAGGGTTGATAATATTAAAATATCTGAAACTTTTGTAATATTTACTAAATATATAATTTTAAGAAATTATTTTAGTTTTAATGAATGGTTTTTTTTAAGTAGCATTTCTATTCTAATTTTAATAATCACTATAATTTTAGGTAATATATTTTATAATATAAAAGAATTATTAAATTATATGGTTGGTCTACTTCTAATTATAAACTTGCTGGTACATGGAATAACCTTTGATAAATACGTAAAATTAAAATTTGAAAAGAAAGCAGTTTTTATTGCTCAAAGTGTAGATGTGTCATCAGAGCCAAATTTAGTTGATGGAAAAATTATTTTTAAAATACATGAAGGGACTATTTGTGAAATTTTAAATCAACGTGAGAATTGGAGTAAAATAGCTTTGAAGGATGGTAAAATAGGTTGGGTTAAAAATAAATACTACAGGTCATTAAAATAATGAAACTAGTTTTAGTTCTATTTTTAATGAAAATGCTAAATGGGCAAGATTCATTATTTTGGTTTGATATGAGTTCTGTTATGGATTCTATACCGAAGACACCAAAAACATTAGATAGAATTTTTGGTTCTGAGCAATTATCTACTTTAGATTCCTTAATAAAAAATCGTTCTGCTACAATTGATGGATTTAGATTGCAAATTTTCGAATCGTCATCTGTTGATGAAGCGACTAAAAAGTTTAATAAATTCAAGAAAATATTATCTGACTCTTTGTATTTAACATTTGAAGCTCCTTTTTATAAAGTTCGGTATGGTGATTTTGTTTCAAAACAAGAGGCTGAAACCGAAAAAAAGAAACTCTCAAAAAAAGGTTTAAAAAATATTTGGACTATAAGAAGTCGAATAAAAAAAATACGTTAATTCTTATATGTTTTTTAAAGTAAAAACTATCTTTAAAATTATTGGGTGGGGAAATGGCAGGTCATAGTAAATGGTCAAACATAAAACATCGTAAAGGTGCTCAAGATGCAAAAAGAGCAAAAATCTTTACTAAGATTATTAAAGAGATTACTATATCATCAAGATTAGGAGGAGGAGATTTAGATTCTAATCCAAGGCTTAGGAAAGCTGTCACTAATGGAAAAGCAAGCAATTTACCTGCCGATAAAATAGAAAGAGCTATAAAAAAAGGCACCGGAGAACTGGAAGGTGTTGTTTATGATGAAATATCATATGAAGGTTTTGGACCTGGTGGGTTTGCTTTAATTCTTAATGTCATAACGGATAATAAAAATAGATCTGTTGCTGAAATAAGACATCTCCTATCCAAATATGGAGGTAATCTAGGTGCAAATGGTAGTGTATCATGGATGTTTGAAAAGAAAGGTTCGATTTTAATTGATAAAAATTCTTGTGATGAAAGTAAACTTTTTAACTTTTCCATAGATTGCGATGCTGAAGACTTTACCCTTGAAGACGATTTTTTTAATATTCAAACCATCGCAGACCAATTAATGATTGTTAGAGATCAAATTGAAGAAGGTGGGTATTCTATCCATTCAGCGGAAGTTGATATGGTGCCAAAACAACTTCACAGTGTTAACGATGACGAATTTGATTTATCTTTAAAACTACTTAATGCGCTTGATGATAATGATGATATAAATAAGCTGTATACTAACCTTGAACTTATTAACTATTAACATAAGTATAACTAATTAATGAGGGTTCTAGGTGTGGATCCAGGTATTTCTATTACAGGTTTTAGTATTCTAGATACCAATTCTAAAAGTACTAAACTTGTTGCTTATGGTACTATAAGACCTAAAAAGAAAGATACGTTACCTGCTAGGTTAAAGCACCTTTTTGAAGAGGTCAGTAAGATAATAATTGATTTTAAGCCTGATGCTTTATCAATTGAAGATGGTTTCTACAGTGTAAATGTGAAATCTGCTATGGTACTCGGTCAAGCAAGAGGAGCAATAATTATAGCTGCTTCAATTAATGATATTAGTGTAAGTGAATATGCACCCCGTAAGGTAAAAATGTCTGTCTGCGGTAGTGGTTCAGCTACTAAAGAGCAGGTCTCATATATGGTATCAAGAATTTTAAAATTAGATTCAGAACTAAAACCATATGATATCTCGGACTCTATTGCTGTTGGGCTTTGTTTTATTAACCAAGGGAGATTTAAATGATTGATCAAATCAAAGGATATGTTGAACAGAAAAAAGCGACATCTATTGTTCTATTTATTAATGATTTTGGTTTGAAAATTCTCATGTCAAAGATTAGTATTGATTTACTACCTTTAAATAAAGAAAAGACAAAAATCTTAACTTATTTACATGTAAGAGAGGATATATTAGATTTGTATGGTTTTCACTCAGATCTAGAGCGAGATACATTTATGCTCCTAATTTCTATAAGTGGCATAGGTCCCAAATTAGCTTTAACTATACTTTCAGGTATCGAACCGTCTCGATTAAGTAGTCATATAATAGATGGAAATATTAAAGCATTGACAGCTATTTCAGGTGTTGGTGGTAAAACAGCAAAACGAATTATAATTGAATTAAAAGATAAATTTATAAAAGTAGATAATGATTCATTAGGGATTGAAGACGGTTCAGAAAAGAGCAAGCTATTTGAAGATACATTTAATGCCTTAATGACGTTAGGATACAAGTCAAGTCATGCTAAAGAAGCATGTTTGAAGTTGGAAAAGGAAGGTGAACTTAATGGGCCAGTTGAAATTGTGATAAAAAAAGCGCTAACTCTTTTGATATCTTGATAATCTTTAATTCTTTTAAAAATTAAATAGCATTAAAAAAAAACTTAACTATCCATATTAAAACTAGAGAAACTAAAAATAACATTTAAATAAAAAGGTATAAATAGTAAACATGGTTGCAGAAAAAACGACACTTTATAAAAGGCATCTTGAAAATAATGGTAACATGGTTTCTTTTGCTGGTTACTTACTTCCGACACATTATGCAGGAATTAAATCAGAACATTTTGCAGTTCGTAATAATGCTGGTTTATTTGATGTTAGTCATATGGGTGAAATTACCATATCAGGAAAGGACTCTTTTGATTTCCTACAATATATAACAACAAATACTCTAGAGGGTTTATCTATTGGCCAAGCTCAGTACACCATCTTGTGCAATAAAAAAGGTGGTATTATTGATGATCTAATATTATATAAAAAGAAAAATAGTTTTATGATAGTTGTAAATGCTGCTAATAGAAGTAGAGATCTTAAATGGCTTAAAAGTCAAGCTCGAGGTGATGTATCTATTAATGATATTAGTGACCAACTAGGCTTATTGGCATTGCAAGGACCAAAGTCTAGACATGTTCTTAAGTCACTTACTAATATTGGAATTGATTCATTACCTTTTTATCATTTTATTGAATGTGAAATATTAGGTTACAATGTACTAGTATCTAGAACTGGTTATACCGGTGAACTTGGCTATGAATTATTTGTAGATAATAAAAATATCATAGACCTCTGGGATAACCTTTTGATAAATGGAGCTGATTATGGAATAAGACCAGCTGGGCTAGGTTGTCGAGATACTCTAAGAATGGAAATGAAATACTGCTTACATGGAAATGATATAAATATTGAGACCAACCCTATTGAAGCGGGTTTAGGTTGGGTCACTAATCTAGAAAAAGGACCTTTTATTGGAAGAGGAGTTTGTCTCGAAAGTAAAAAAGAATTAAAACAGAGGTTGATTTGTTTTGAAATGGTTGATCGAGCTATTCCTAGAAATGGCTGTTTAATAATACGTAATGATAGCACCATTGGAAATGTTACTAGTGGTACAATGAGTCCCTCAATCAATAAGGGAATAGGCATTGCTTATATTCAAAAAAAATATGCTAGAATAGGATCTGAAATTATACTTAATATTCGGGGGAAAATGAAAAAAGCGATTGTTGTAAAGCCACCATTCTATAAAAAAGGATCTTTGATGACATGAATTTTCATAAAGGTCAATTCACTTCATTTGATTTAATTCAAGATCACCGATTATAGGGTCTAAGTTGAATTTTAAGTGCGAAATTTGTTCTAATCATATCGATTGATTTATTTTAATAGTATTCTATTAATCGTATAATTAAGGCAATTAATATTGAACTTTATAAGTAAAAATTATTATGAAAAATGAGCGTCGTCTTGAAATATTAGGTATCCTTATAATTGCCCTATCTTTTTTTCTTCTTCTAAGTATCATCGGATATAATCAGAATGAAGAACCTTCTATATCTTCAGGTATTCAAATTGAAAACCCAATGGGTATTTTGGGTGTTTTTATCTCTAATCTATTTATTAAACTTGGTTTTGGTTATAATGTAATTATCCTACCATTCCTTGGCTTTGCATGGGGCTGGTTTCTTTTTTCTAAAAAGGATATGACCCTTTTATTAAGAGTCTCAAAATTTTCACTTATTCTTATGGTTTTATTATCTTTAAATACTGGTGTACTAATTCATTTTTATGCAGATGAAGGGAAAAATTATATAATCTCAGGTTTAATTGGAGGTAATCTGGCTGGTTTGCTAATATCTTTTTTAAGTATTTGGGGCACTCTATTATTCATTTTGGTTGCTTATCTCATCCTTGTTAGAGCGTATTTTAATCTTGATTATTATAGGCCTTTTAAGCTTTTAAATGAAAAATGGATAATTTGGAAGACAGAAAAGATTGAAAGTGATAAAGAAAAAGAAAAAGAGTCTATCAGAAGAAAGCACACTAAAGATTTAAAAGAAAAAATTACAAACCAAAATAAAGAAAACTCTTTAAAGGATGAATTAAAACTATCCGTTAATGCTAATCCTGATAATCAGAATATTAAATCAAGTGATTTATCTCTAGAAGAATCTAGTCTATCTAATGATTTAGATACTGTAGGTCATAAGGTTGAAGCAGTAATGGAAGAGTCTCATATTCAGCCGGAAGATATTGATTCTACAATACTAGAGAAGGACATTGCGGGTATTGAGGAAGTATCAATAGATGCTAATAATCAACCTAGGAATCAAAATATAATACTTAATAAAGATGGTGATGAAACTAAAGAAGAATTGATAATCGAAGAAATTATCGAGACTGAAGAAGTTGATATAGATGAAGTAAAAGAAAGGCAAAAGCCAAAAAGAAAATATCAATTACCCTCATCAGAATTATTAGCAACTCCTATAGCTGTTTCGGATAGCCTAAGTAGAGATGAATTAGTTGAGAGAGCAAATTATTTAGCCCAATCAATGTCTACTTTTGGAGTCGATGGAAAGGTTGTTAATGTCCACCCTGGGCCGGTTATTACTCTTTTTGAAGTAGAACCTGCCGAAGGTGTCCGAGTAAATAAGTTTGTTGCTCTAGCAGATGATTTAGCTCGAGTAATGGAAGCGAGCAGTGTAAGAGTTATTGCTCCAATACCTGGTAAATCCTCTGTTGGTATTGAGATTCCTAACCGTAATCCTGCCACTGTTTTTTTTAAATCGGTGGTAAATAGTCCTGAATTTATTGACGCTGATTCTTTTTTAACTTTGGCAATAGGGAAAACAACTTCTGGTGAAATTAGTACATTAGATCTTTCAAAGATGCCTCATTTACTTATTGCAGGTACAACGGGGTCTGGTAAATCCGTTTGTATTAATACAATCATTTGTTCAATTTTATATAGGGCAACCCCTGATGAAGTAAAATTTGTTATGATTGATCCTAAAAAGGTTGAGATGACCTTGTATAAAAAACTAGAGGGCTATCATTTATTGAAAATGGAAGATATAAAAGAGCCAATTGTGACCTCAGTTGATAATTCTATTTTGGCACTACGTGCACTTGAAAAAGAAATGGATCGGCGTTATGATGTTTTAGCTGCGGCCGTCGTTCGAAATATTGGAGAGTACAATGAAAAAATGAAGAAAGAGGATTCTATAATTATGCCTTATGTTGTTCTAGTTGTTGACGAGCTAGCAGACCTGATGATGCTTTCAGCGAAAGATGTTGAAGCTCCAATCGCGAGGCTAGCTCAATTATCAAGGGCCGTTGGTATTCATTTAGTGATTGCAACGCAAAGGCCTTCCGTTGATGTTATCACTGGCGTAATTAAAGCGAACTTTCCATCTAGGATAGCATTCCAAGTAGCGAGTAAAATTGACTCTAGAACAATTATTGATCAGCAGGGAGCTGATAAATTAATTGGAAGAGGAGATATGCTGCATTTAGGAACTGGAAGTTCTGATGTTTTCAGAATGCATAATGCGTATTTATCATTAGATGAAATTCAAGCTGTAATGGATCACGTTGTTACTCAGCCGAAACCAGATGAAGTTATTCTTCCTTCCGTAAGAGAGTCTCAAGTATCTGATTTTAGTGCTGAAGGAATCTCAACAGATCAAGATGATCTGCTTAATGATGCAATATCTCTGGTAGTGACACACCAGCAAGGATCTATCTCTTTGTTGCAAAGGCGATTAAAAGTTGGGTATTCTAGAGCTGCTAGGCTGATTGATGAAATGGAGAAAACTGGAGTCGTGGGGCCTTTTACTGGGAGTAAAGCAAGAGAAGTTTTGGTTGATGAAACATACCTTGAAATGATTCGGGAAGAATAAATTGTGAGGATATTATTAATTCTATTTGCCTTAAGCCATTTATTCGCAAATGAAAATTCCTATCAGAGATTTAAAAGTTATATGCAATCTCAAGTTAACTCAGTCTATACTATTAAATTTGATCAGAGTCAATATGGTGAGAGTTTATATTCAAATGGAAAAGTTTATTTTAAATCCCCTGAGTATTTTATTTTTGAAACTAAATCGACTCAGGTTAGTTATAAACAGAACTTTATTACAACTATTAATAAGGAAACAAACCAAATTATTTATGATGATAAAATGTTAGGTGAAATATCAGTTTTTGATTTAATATACGGCAAAGAGGAAGTCTTTGTGCCCTCAGAAATAATGGATAATGGAACCATCTCAAATATTCTGTTTGATTTAAATAATTTTAATATGGTCGGTAGTCTTGAAGTAGATAGATTTACTGGAGAGCCAAAAAAAGTTATTCTTAGAAATAATTCATCTGGAAAAACAATTATAACAATTAAACAATTAAAGATTGAAGATAATTATTCGGTCTTTAAAATAGATAGTTCTTTATTTGAGATAATAGATCTTCGTGAATAAGTCTTTTAAATTAATTTTTGCTGTTTTAATAAGTTCTCTAGGCATTTATCTTGCTTTCTCTGGTGAAAATTGGACTGAAGTTCAAAGTCAACTAATAAACGTTAATTTAAAAGGAATTTTATTAGCAACGTTTTTACTTGTTTTCAGCTGTATTGTACGTGCTTATCGATGGAAGTTATTGATAGACCCAATAGAGGAAATTCCTATAAGGACAGTTTTTAGTTCAACAATGATAGGCTACTTTGGAAATGGAATATTAGCTTTTAGACTTGGAGAACTTTTAAAAGCTTACTCTCTTTCAAAAAAGAATCAAATTAATATATCGGAAGCATTTGGAACTGTAATCTTGGAGAGAATTTTAGATTTATTAATGGTTGCTATAGTTTTTTTAGTCATTATTCCATGGTTTCCATTTGATAATGAAATTTTACGGGTTGGAAGTCTTTCATTCGCTGGAATAATATTTTTAACTGTAATGTTTAGTTTTTTGCTAGTTAAGAAAAAAAGGTTACAAAAAATAGAATTGAATTGGCTTTCTGAAAATAATTTAGTTGTTCAAATCCATAAGATTCTTAAGGAGGTTATTAAGGGGCTTTATGTAATAAAAAAAAACCAAAAAAAAAACAGGGTTTTGCTTTTAAGTATTTTTATTTGGCTTATTTATATATTAATCACGATTATAATTCTAAATAGTTGCGATATAGGTATGGTTTTTTATGATACATTAATTTTATTTATTTTAGGTAGTCTTTCTTTAGGAATTCCGGCATTGCCCGGATCTGCTGGAACATATGATGCTGGTATTAAATATGGATTAGTAGTTATCTTTTCTATAGAAAGTAGTAAAGCTTTAACTTATGCAATTGTATCTCATGCTGTATCCTATTTCCCTTTAGTTATTATTGGTGCATTCTATTTTTTTTATGGAACTGTAAAATTGAAAGACATTAACTCTGAACATTAAAGAAATGAAAAAATATAATTGCATTTTCCTTGATCGTGATGGGACATTAAATTTTGATCCAGGCTACATTAGCTCGCTTGACGATTTTAAATTTTTTGATTGGACAATGAGTTCACTTCAAAAGCTAGCTCAATTTGGAAATAAGTTTTGTATTGTTTCAAATCAGTCCGGTGTAGCAAGGGGGCTAATCCAACTTTCTGATTTAGAATTAATTAATGAATTTATTAGAAAAAACTTCATTAAATATAATATTCCCCTGATAGATATTTATATTTGCACTGACCATCCCAATAACTCCTCAGCTCGAAGGAAGCCTGGCATAGGTATGTTTCTTGAGGCTAAAAAGGATTATGGCCTAGATTTAGCGAACTGCTTAATGATTGGTGATTCGGTTCTTGACATTCAATCTGGCAATAGTTTAGGTATGGATACTATGCTTGTTTTAACTGGTAATGGTACTCAAGCTATAAAATCTTTAAGTGAGAACTTGACTCCAACATATATCGTAAAAGATTTAAAAATAGGAGCTGATCTTTTATGTCTCTGAGGATTGGTGTCCTGATGGGTGGAGTAAGTGAAGAAAAAGAAATCTCTTTAGCTACGGGGAATGCAATTATCAAAGCATGTAAGTTTAATGGACACATAATAAAGCCAATAATATTTAATGGTGATTATAGTCAATTGCTTAGCTTTGTTAATAATGTTGATATTGTATTTAATGCTCTTCATGGTGGAATAGGCGAAAATGGTGAGATTCAATCATGGCTTAAAAAAAACAATATAAGATATACAGGCTCTGAAGAGTTTGCTTCTAAGTTATGCATGAATAAAGCCGAGAGTAAAAAAACTGCTAAAATCATTGGCCTTAAAACACCAAAATGGGAAGTCTTAATTGATCCGAGTGATCGGCCAAAAATAGATATACCATTTGTTGTAAAACCAAATAATCAAGGTAGTACGGTAGGGTTGACAATAGTAGAGGACGAAGGAAGCTTAGATGCTGCAATCGATTTAGCTTTTAAGTATAGTGCTGAAGTTTTAATAGAGGAATTTATTGCAGGAAGAGAGCTAACGGTTTCGATAGTTGGTGAAGAGATTTATCCAATTGTAGAGATATTCCCTTCTAATGATTTTTATGATTATGAGTGTAAGTACACACCCGGGAAAAGTAGATATACTTGCCCTGCTAAAATAGAGGAGCAATTAGAGTTTCATATTAAAAAAGATACGGAATTAATTTTCAAAGAATTGGGTTGCATTGGTTACGGACGAGCTGATTATTTAGTCGATAATGATGGTGATTATTATTTTTTAGAGATGAATACTCTACCTGGTATGACTGTTACAAGCCTATTGCCTAAGTCCGCAAATGCGTTTGGACTATCATTTAATGAATTAGTTGAAAGAATAATAGGGATTGCTTTTTAGATGTCTTTAAAAATTTATAACACGCTTACAAAAAAGATTGAAAAATTCATTCCTATCAATGATGACCAAGTTAACCTATATACCTGTGGCCCTACAGTATATGATTATGCCCACATCGGAAATTTTAGAACTTTTTTATTTGAAGATTTATTGAAGCGATGGTTAATACATCTGGGATATAATGTTAGACATATTATGAATATTACTGATGTTGATGATAAAACTATTCAGAAGTCTATTCAACAAAAAAAAACGTTATTTTTTATTACTGAAAAATATACTAAAGCATTTTTAAGAGATTTAAGTTGGTTGAATATCCTGCCGGCTGATCATTTTCCAAAAGCGACGGATTATATAGATCAAATGATAAAGCTGATCAAAGATCTTATTAAAAAAGATATGGCCTATATTGATCAAGGAGGTTCTGTTTATTTTAGGATAAAATCATCACCTAAATATGGTCTTCTAGCGAATCTGAAAATTGAAAACCATCAAAAAAGTAAAAGAGTTTTAAATGATGAATATAGCAAGGAATCAATTAATGATTTTGCCCTTTGGAAAGCCTATAAAGAAGAAGATGGCGATATTTATTGGGACTCTCCGTGGGGAAAAGGCAGGCCAGGGTGGCACATTGAATGCTCAGCTATGAGTATGGCAGAGCTTGGTTGTCATTTTGATCTCCATTGTGGTGGTGTAGATAATATTTTCCCACACCATGAGAACGAGATAGCGCAGTCCGAAGGTGCAACGGGTAAGAAATTTGTTAATTACTGGATGCATTCAGAATTCTTGTTAGTTGATGGTGGTAAAATGAGTAAGTCTATTGGGAATATTTTTAAGATTAAAGAACTCAAGGAATTAAATTTTTCAGCAGAGTCTATCAGATATCAACTATTATCGGCGCACTATAGAACAAAGGTTAATTTTTCAAAACTTAAAAAAAATGAAAATGATAGAGTAGTTCAGCGTTTTTTAAGTTTTTATAATTTATTAAAAATAAACAATGCTGATTTAATCGAAAACACAATCCTTCCTGATGAGTATTTAAAATTTAAAGAAAAAATGAATAACGACTTGGATGCTCCTCAAGCATTAGGTGTTTTCTTTGTTTGGATGAAAAAAACAACAAATGAGATTATAAATAAAAAAATATCAAAAGAAAAAATGGGATCCGCCTGGTCTTTCTTAATCGTGTTTAATTCAGTTTTTGGTTTTATTGATACTGAAGAAGCTCTTATTCCCGATGAAATAAGTTCAATTTTAAAAATGCGTGATAAGGCCAGAGATGAGAAAAACTGGCTCTACGCAGATATTCTAAGAGGTGAACTGTTGACTTTAGGTTGGATTGTCGAGGATACAGAACAAGGACAAAGAGTAAGCAAAAAAAAATAATTTTTTAGTTGAAATATTTTGTTTTATTTATTTAACTTTCTAGGCTGTGCGCTAAGCTATCCTATACTCGTTCCTCAATTATTAGTTTATTGATAGAGGAGTCTAAGAATTATTGTTTGGTGTCTTGTGCCACTGTAGCTCAGCTGGTAGAGCAACTGATTTGTAATCAGTCGGTCGGAGGTTCGAGTCCTCTCGGTGGCTCTGTGGTAAATGTTTTTTGAAAAAGACTTCGGGGAGATGCCCGAGCGGCCAAAGGGAGCAGACTGTAAATCTGCCGGCGTATGCCTTCGTAGGTTCGAATCCTGCTCTCCCCACGGTTTGCGAGTGTAGTTCAATGGTAGAACCCCAGCCTTCCAAGCTGGTGATGTCGGTTCGAGCCCGATCACTCGCTCGTTGTGCCTGCGTAGCTCAGTAGGTAGAGCACTTCCTTGGTAAGGAAGAGGTCACCGGTTCAAATCCGGTCGTAGGCTCATGTTTTAAAGTGTTTTGTAGTAATTGTAGATAAATTAAGGAGTTTAGCGATGGCTAAAGAAAAATTTGAAAGAAATAAACCTCACGTAAATATTGGGACAATAGGTCACGTGGATCATGGTAAGACGACTCTTACTGCGGCGATTACTATGGTGCAAGCAGCTCGTGGTTTTGCTGAAGCGATGGCGTTTGACAGTATTGATAATGCTCCAGAGGAGAGAGAGCGTGGGATAACAATCCAAACCGCTCACGTTGAGTATGAGACTGAAAATAGACATTATGCTCATGTTGATTGCCCTGGTCACGCTGATTATATTAAAAATATGATTACGGGTGCTGCTCAGATGGATGGGGGTGTTTTAGTTGTTTCCGCTGCAGATGGTCCGATGCCTCAAACTCGTGAGCATGTATTGCTTGCGAAGCAGGTCAATGTTCCTTCTATTGTTGTTTTTATGAATAAGACTGATCAGGTGGATGATGAAGAGTTGATAGAATTAGTTGAAATGGAGCTTCGTGATTTATTGAATGAGTATGATTTTCCGGGTGATGACACCCCTATAGTCAAGGGTTCTGCCTTAGGTGCTCTCAATGCTCCTAGTGATGAAGTGGCGAATAAGTGTATTGTTGAATTGATGGAGGTTTGCGATTCTTTTATCCCTGAGCCGAAACGTGATGTTGACAAACCTTTTTTGATGCCTGTTGAAGATGTTTTTTCTATCACTGGTCGTGGTACAGTAGGTACGGGAAGAATTGAAAGGGGTATGATCAAAGTCGGAGACGAAATTTCCATATTGGGTATGGGAACGGATAGAAAGACTACGGTTACTGGTATTGAGATGTTTAGAAAGCTTCTAGATGAGGGGCAAGCTGGTGATAACGCTGGTTTGTTGCTTCGTGGAATTGATAAAGAGGATCTAAATAGAGGGATGGTTTTAGCTGCTCCTGGCTCTATTACTCCTCATACAAAATTTAAGGCGAGTGTTTATGTTCTCAAGAAAGAAGAGGGTGGTAGACATACTCCATTTTTTAATGGTTATCGTCCGCAGTTCTATTTTCGTACAACTGACGTAACTGGCGTTGTAACGCTTGCGGCTGGTACGGAGATGGTTATGCCTGGGGATAACGTAGAATTTGATGTCGAATTAATTACACCAATAGCGATGGATAAAGAGCTTCGTTTCGCTATTCGCGAGGGCGGTCATACTGTCGGCGCTGGTGTTGTTACTGCGATATCTGAATAAGAAGGTTCTTAATATGGCTGGAAATAGTAAGAGGGCAATAATCCAATTAGAGAGTACTGCTGGAACTGGTTATAGGTACACTGTTACAAAAAGTAAGAGAAATCATCCTGGTAGAGTGGAATATAAGAAATACGATCCAGTTATTAGGAAGCATGTTCTTTTTAAGGAGACAAAGTAAGTTTTTAAATTTGGGATAGTCTTAACATAGGAGAGTAGCTCAATTGGTAGAGCAACGGCCTCCAAAGCCGTAGGTTGCAGGTTCAAGTCCTGTCTCTCCTGCAGTATTTGGAAGAGCTTTTGTCTGATTAATGCTCGTTTAAATTGAAGGAATTAAAATGGTAAAAAAACTTCAGCAATTTATGGCTGATGTAAAATTTGAGATGACTAAAGTTTCTTGGCCAACTTGGGAAGAGCTTAAGAGTTCGACCTACATTGTTTTAGGTCTATCTTTTATTCTAATTCTATTCCTTTTCTCTGTCGATTTTTTATTATCTAAAATTCTAAATATAATTTTATAAAATGAACTGGTATACATTACGCGTTATCTCTGGCAAAGAGAAAAAAATAAGAGAAACAATTCTTTACGAAGTTTCGACCTCTACTTTGGAAGAACAAATTCTAGATATATTAGTACCTTCTGAAAATATAGTAGAAATGAGGGATGGTAAAAAGAAAGTCAGGGAAAGGGTCTTTTTTCCTGGTTATTTATTGGTGAGGGTCGAATTAAATAAAGAGACTCGTTATCTTTTGGAGAATATTAATGGAGTGATATCATTTGTTGGTCCAAAAAATAAGCCTCAGGCTCTAAAGCCTGAGGAAGCTCAACGTTTTCTTGGTGATTTTGATGGCGGTGATGGTCCTTTGCGAGTTATAGAGGCTGCTCCGTATAAGGTTGGTGATCCTGTTAAGGTTACTGATGGTCCATTTATGGATTTTTCTGGTTTAGTTCAGGAAGTCAATCATGATAAGCAGAAGTTAAAAGTCCTCGTTAGTATATTTGGTAGGCAGACTCCGGTTGAGCTTGATTATTTGCAGGTTAAAATTGAAATTTAAAAAAGAGGTTTAGTCAATGGCTAAAAAAGTAACTGGTTTTATTAAGCTTCAAATTCAAGCTGGTAAAGCAAATCCAGCTCCGCCTGTCGGCCCAGCACTTGGGCAGCACGGTGTTAATATTATGGACTTTTGCAAGTCTTTTAATGGTTCAACTCAGGATAAAATGGGTGATTTAATTCCTGTAGAGATAACAGTCTATGCTGATCGTAGTTATACTTTTATTACGAAGACTCCCCCTGCTGCAAGATTGATATTGAAAGCCGCAAAAGTTAAAAAAGGTTCTGGCGAGCCAAATAAAGAAAAAGTTGGCTCTGTCACTGAAGGTGATTTACGCGCTATTGCTGAAATTAAAATGAATGACTTGAATGCGAATACTATAGATCAAGCTGTTATGATGATAAGGGGTACTTGTGTTTCAATGGGCATCGAGGTAAAGGGTTAATTCTGAAGATGAAATATTCAAAAAATATAGAAACAGTAACTTCTAAATACGAAAAGAATGTTGCGTATTCACTGTCAGATGCTGTTGACCTAGTTCAGGGTTTAAAGTATTCTAGGTTCGATGAGAGTGTTGATCTAGCTATTAATTTAGATGTTGACCCCAGGCATGCTGAGGAAAATATCCGTTTAACCACGCCTCTTCCTCATGGTACTGGTAAAATTGTTTCAGTCTTGGTATTAACATCTGGCCCAAAAGAAAAAGAAGCTTTAGATGCTGGAGCTGACTTTGTAGGTAATAAGGAATTTTTATTAAAAATTAAAAATGGTTGGACGGATATCGATAAAATTGTAGCGACTCCAGATATGATGGGTGAGCTAGGTAAATTAGGCAAGATATTAGGCCCAAAAGGCTTGATGCCTAACCCTAAAAGTGGAACAGTTACAATGAACGTTGGTAAGGCTGTTTCGGACCTTAAGGCCGGGCAGGTTGAGCTGCGTGTTGAAAGTACTGGTATTGTCCATGTCAGTTGTGGTAAGGTCTCATTTTCTGCTGCTCAATTAGTTGATAACATTAGGGTTATTTATGAGACTATTACGAAGGCTAGGCCTTCTTCTGTTAAAGGACAATATTTTAAGAAAATGACAATTTCTTCGACGATGGGTCCAGGTATCGTTGTAGATCACAACTCAATAGGTTAAGTTATATGCCAAGTGAAAAAAATATTAAAGAATTAGAACGTCTGTCGGATGTTTTTTCAAAAGCTAAGTCAATTTACTTTACTGAGTATCACGGCTTAAAGGTTTCTGAGATTACCGAGCTTCGTAGCGAGTTTTATAAGGCTGATGTGGAATACCTTGTGGCGAAGAATACACTTCTCAAGAAAGCAGCTCTTTCTAATAATATTGAAGGATTGGATATTATTTTGAAAGGCTCTACTGCTATTGCTGTTTCCTATGGTGAGCCAGTAGCTCCTGCTAAAGTGATAAAGGAATTTACTAAGGAGAGTGATCTCCCAGGTGTTAAGGGGATTCTTTTTGATGGTCATGTTCTTCCTGGGTCAGATTTTAAAAAGTTAGCTGAAATGCCGAGTAAGGATGTTATGCTATCTCAGTTGATTTCGATGTTACAGAGTCCTCTTCAAAAATTTGTTTCAACGGTACACGCACCAATGCAAAATGTAGTTGGTGTATTAAATAGTCTAAAAGAAAAAAAACTTAATTAATTAAGTAAGGAGAAGTTGTTATGGCGGTTTCAAGACAAGATGTATTATCATATTTAGAAGAATCAAACATGATGGAAATATCAGAATTGATTAGTGAAGTTGAAGAGAAGTTTGGCGTTTCTGCTGCTGTTCCTGTTGCTGCTGTTGCTGCGGTGGGTTCTGATGCTGCTGCTGCGGAAGTCAAGACTGAATTTGATGTTGTTTTAAAGTCTGCTGGTCAGGCTAAAATAAACGTAATTAAAGCTGTTCGAGGTATTACCGAGTTAGGGCTTAAAGAGGCTAAGGCGCTTGTTGATTCGGCTCCTAAGACTTTAAAAGAAGGTATTTCTGAGTCTGAGGCAAATGAGATAAAGGCGACCCTTGAGGAAGCTGGTGCTGAAGTAGAATTAGCTTAATTGTTTCTTCTATCATCATTTTTTTTATCAACCAATAATCGGGAGGCTTAATTGGGAGCCATTATTAATAAAAAAGCTGAGAGAAAATCTTTTTCTAAGATTTCTGCTTTTGTTGACGTACCAGATCTTCTTACAATTCAAACTCGAGCTTATCAAGAATTTTTGCAAGAGTGGATTCCTTACGAGGCCCGTGAAGATATAGGCTTAGAGGGTGTTTTTCAAAATGTTTTTCCAATTGAAGACTCTCATAGAAACTATATATTGGAGTATAAAAATTATTATCTTGGTCAACCAAAGTATAACGGTGATGAATGCATGGATCGTGGAGTCACTTATTCTGCTCCCCTTCGTGTTCGGCTTGCTCTTCATATTACTGATGAAAACAATAAAAACGAATATGCTCAGAGTATAGAGCAGGACGTTTATTTTGGTAACATTCCGTATATGACAGAAAAAGGAACTTTTATAATAAATGGAGCGGAAAGAGTTATTGTCTCTCAGCTCCAGCGTTCTCCTGGTGTATTTTTTGATGAGTCTATTCACCCGAATGGTACAAAGCTTTTTCAAGCTAGGATTATTCCGGCTAGAGGGTCTTGGGTTGATTTTACAACTGATATTAATGATTGTCTTTATGTTATTATAGATCGTCGTAGGAAATTTCCTGTAACAATGTTGTTGAGAGCTCTTGGCTATTCTTCTAATACCGATCTTTTTGATGCTTTTGGCGCTACCAAAGTAATAAATGTTAAAAAAGATGATATCTCTTCTTATGTAGGAGCTACGGTTACTGAAGATATTGTGGATACTCGCACAGGTGAAATATTTTTTGAAGGCGGGACAGAACTGTCTGTTGAGAATATTGAGTCGCTCAAGGAAGCTAAGATTGAAAAAATTAATATTGTTGATGGTAACAAAGACTTTCATTCGATGCTTTTATTGAATACGATAGAGAAGGATCCGACTAGGAGTACTGAAGAAGCATTAGCAGTTGTTTACCAACTTATTAGATCTAGTGAGCCTCCAAATCTAGAGACAGCTCAAAAATTCATAGAGAGAATATTTTTTAGTCCGAAGAAGTATGATCTCGGCCAAGTTGGTCGCTATAGATTAAACCAACAGTTTAATTTAAATGTTCCAGTCGAAGACACTGTTCTGACCATGGATGATATTATTCAAGTTATTCATTTTCTTATCGATATGAGAAAAGGTGAGCGTGGTGTTGATGATATTGATCACTTAGGTAATCGTAGAGTTAAGACTATTGGTGAACAATTAACAAATCAGTTTAGTGTTGCTTTAAGTCGAATGATTCGAACGATTCATGAGAGGATGAACTTACGTGAATCTGAGAGTATTACTCCTCAAGATCTAATCAATTCTCGAGTTGTAACTACCGTAATAAATACTTTTTTTGGTACATCTCAGCTTTCTCAGTTTGGCGATCAAACCAATCCGCTCGCTGAAATAACTCATAAACGAAGAATTTCTGCTTTGGGGCCGGGAGGTCTCACAAGGGAACGTGCTGGGTTTGAAGTCAGGGATGTACATTA
>JAOLAV010000022.1 GCA_028338895.1 Fidelibacterota bacterium | reverse complement strand
GTCTCTTCAAAAAAATATAGAATTGTTAAAAAAGCCATCTAGAGAGTCATCAATTGCAGCAAGAACTGATAGGTTTACTATTCAAATAACTTCGAAAAAGATGCTTAAAGATGCTCAACTATATTCACGAGATCTAATAGAAAAAGGGTATGATGCTTATATTCAAAAAGTTGTATTTAAATCAAATGAAGTTTTTTATCGTGTTCGAGTTGGAAGTTATGATAACTATGATTCTGCAAAAATAGCGGCAGATGCACTTTCTGAAGAACTCAATATGTCAACTTGGGTAGACTTCGTTAGAAAAGAACAATAATAATAAAATTACAGGTACCTTAGATGAGCCCCTATAGCCTTTCATTTGACTTTAAAGATATTTTACGTTCGCCTCGTATTGCATTAAGCGGTAAAAAGATTTGGGTCTTTCTTGTTGCTAATTTAGTTGGCTTTATATCTTATTGGATGTTTTCATACCTAGCAATCTATTTTTCGGGATTATCATTTAATAACGCAATCACTAAATATGGATTATATCCATTTTTCATTCAATCTGAGATTAACTCTTTTGGTTGGATATTTTATATAATTGGAATTCTGATTTGGACCATCAGTCTATTTCTTGCAAGTACAGCGATAAATAGAATAACTTTAAAACAATTAAAAGGAAATGAATTCTTTTCTGCAAATGAAGCTTGGTCTTATGCTTTCAAGTATTGGCGTGCGGTGATCTTTGCTCCTATCGCTATTCTAATTATAATATCTTTATTCATTTTTTTTGCTGCTATCTTTGGACTTTTAGGAAAAATACCATTTTTTGGCGTTTATCTAGTCACAATTCCCTATATTATATATTTTATTGGTTCACTCTTTACGATATACACCGGATTTGTTTTTATTACATCCCTAACCTCCTCTTCTTCTATTGTAGCAGTCTATGAAGAGGATACAATGGGTACAGTATTTCAATCTTATTCAATAACATGGTCACAACCATGGCGATTAATAATCTACAATATTCTTTTAATTCCAATAATATTCATAAGCGTACAATTACTTAGTTGGTTCTGGTTAAATAGTATCGGTTTTATTGAATATATTTTCGGGAATGATTTAATAATGGGAAATAACTTTTTAAGTCTCTCTAGCTATGCAACATCACTTGTTTTCCCGAATTGGATTATTGATATTTCTGTTAGTATCAACGATTATATCTATTCTTGGATAAACTTTAGATTTGAGATACCCCTTTTATTCTCCGTAAGTAATAATATCATTTTAAATAATGCTAGTCCTTCTCAATCTTTCCCAGCTATAATCTTATCTTTTTCCTATTTTTTAATTGGACTATCAATTCTATCGTACGGATTAGCTGTCTTTTCAGTTGGACAAGTTATGATGTTCATTATTTTCAAAAAAAAATCTGATGATGATAATGTTCTGGATAGAAAAGATGAAGATGAGATTGAGGAAGAGCTTAATAATGAACAAGATGATAATATTTTAATTAATCACTCAGTCACAACATCTGAAAAAAAAGAAGAAAAGAATAAATAAGATTTAGAATATTTAGTTGATACCTTCAATATTGGATAGAACAAACTCTTGAGGTAATTTTCAATCTTAGTATGAAGTTAAGATTAACAGATTTGTATTTAGGATTTAATAAAAAGCGTTATCATTTTAAATCTAATGATTTACCCGATAAAGGTATAACATTCATTGAGGATCAAATTTATTGTGATCTATCCTCTAAAAAGAATAAAAATGGTTACTTTATATCAGGTAAATTATTAGCTAAGACAGAATGTGAATGTGTTCGTTGCTTAGATAAAAATATAATTGAGCATGCTTTAACAATTAATTTTTATTTAGTAAAAGAAAAAAAAATAGAGAATATGAATGAGGATATTGACTCGATCTCTTTTAATGAGAATCAAGATGAAATTGAAATTGATGATTTATTAACAGATTTAATAGGATTAGCCGAGCCGTTAAAACCGTTATGTTCAGATGCTTGTAAAGGCTTATGCTCAGTTTGTGGAAATAATAAAAACTCGAAAACTTGTTCATGTATCATTCCTCAAAGAAATACTGTTTGGGATGAATTAAAAAAAATAAAAATAAAATAGTATTAAGGAGAAATAATGGCACTGCCAAAAAGAAGACAATCTAAAGCTAGAAGTAAAAAACGCAGAACGCACTATAAATCGAATTCTATACCAACTACTGATTGTCCACAGTGCAGTCAAACGAAAATGCCACATAGGGCTTGTCCAAATTGTGGTTATTATCGTGGACGACCTGTTATCACAGTATCGTAGATTTTATAATTTAATTTATAGTATATTTTTAAGTTTACGAGTAATTAATTAGTGGTATCAATTACAGCTAAGATAGTAGCCACTGCTCATAGCACACCTGAAAAAGTTATGACTAATTTTGATTTAGAAAAAATCGTAGATACATCAGATGAATGGATTAAATCTAGGACAGGTATTTCTCAAAGATATGTTGTTGGAAATGATGAAGCGAGCTCAGATATTTCTACATCCGTAGCAAAAAAGCTCCTCATAAAAAGCGGATTATCAGCAGACGAAATAGATGTAATAATAATTGGAACTGTAACACCAGATCATTTTACCCCTTCTACTGCAGCAATAGTTCAAAATAATATTAAGGCAAGTAATGCTTGGGGTTTTGATCTTAGTGCTGCATGTTCTGGATATATCTATGGACTAGAGACTGGTTCCGCATTTATCCGATCCGGTTTATATAAGAATGTAATGGTCATCGGTGTTGATACAATGACTTCAATCTTAGATTTTCAAGATAGAGATACATGCGTAATATTTGGAGATGGTGGTGGAGGTGCAATTTTACAAGGAACGCAAAATAATCATGGAATTATCGACTCATTATTACATATGGATGGTTCTGGAGGTAAATATTTAATTGTTCCAGGTGGAGGGAGTCGATTACCAGCATCAAAAAAATCAGTAGAGAATAGAGAACATTTTATTAAACAAGATGGCAAAACAGTTTTTAAACATGCCGTAAGAGGCATGGCTAATGTCTCTGCTGAAATTCTTTCAAAAAATAATTTGACAGGTGATGATATCTCTTTATTTATCCCACATCAAGCAAATAAAAGAATAATTGATGCTGCTGCTGAAAAGTGCGGAATTTCAAAAGATAAAGTTTTAATAAATATTGATCGATATGGTAATACAACAGCTGGTACAATAGCTATTGCATTGAGCGAAGCTGTCGAAAATAAAAAGATAAACGATGGTGACTATGTGCTTTTATCTTCATTTGGTGCTGGTTTTACATGGGGAAGTATTCTTGTCAAATGGAATCTTTCATGAAAAATTCAGCATGGCTATTTCCAGGGCAGGCATCTCAAAAAGTGGGAATGGGTTTAGATTTATTTGAAGGCACTGAGATTGGATTAAAATATTTCAATCAAGCAAATGAAATCATGGGATATGATATACAAGATATCATTTTTAATGGACCAGAAGAGACCCTCAGAAAGACAGAGTATACTCAACCTGCTATTTATATAGTTTCAGTGATCATTGGCCAAATACTTTTGGATAAAGGTTTCAAGCCTACTGTTGTTGCAGGTCATAGCCTAGGAGAATACTCAGCATTAACAATTGCAGGTTCTTTTGATTTCGGACTAGGTCTTAATCTTGTTAAAATTAGATCTAAAAGTATGGCAAAAGCAGGTGCAAGTCAAAAAGGATCAATGGCCGCAATCGTTGGCTTAGATGATAAAATTGTAACTGAAATTTGTAATGGTTATACTGACGATGGCATCGTTGTTGCGGCAAACTTCAATTCTCCAGGACAAATTGTTATTTCAGGTAATAATAATGCTGTAGAATGGGCGATGAAAAAGTCTAAAGAATTAGGAGCAAAAATGTGCATTAAATTAAATGTTAGTGGAGCTTTTCATTCTCCCTTAATGCTTGCTGCTAGAAAAGAGCTTAATGACATACTTAATACTACTCAAATGCAGAATGCTAATTTCCCTATATACACAAATGTTCAAGCAAAACCAGTTTCAAATAAAAAAGATATTAAAAATTTTCTAATTCAACAATTAGAAAAACCAGTACTGTGGTCTAATTTAATTACTGCAATTAAGAGCTCAGGTATTCAAAGTTTTTTGGAAGTAGGCCCTGGTAATGTTTTAAAAGGTTTAAATAAACGAATTGATCGTAAATTAATAACATATAATTTTGGTACATTAAAAGAGTTGGAGATTTTAAATGTTTAATTTAGTAGGGAAAGTTGCTGTAGTAACTGGTGCATCTCAAGGTATAGGAAAGGTTATATCTACTAAATTAGCTGAAGCTGGAGCCCATGTTATCTGCATTGCAAGATCAGAAGAGAAGATTAAATCTTTATCTGAGAAGATTAATGCTGACGGTTTCTCATCCTCATTTGTTAGTTGTGATATTAGTGATGGTCAATCTTTTTCAAAAGTTATTAAAAATATTTTTGAAATGAATAAAAAATTAGATATCTTAGTTAATAATGCAGGTGTAACTAGAGATGCTCTTTTGATGCGGATGAGTGAAGAGCAATGGGATTTAGTTTTAAATACAAATTTAAAAGGTGCTTTTCACGGAATGAAAGCAGCTATACGTCCAATGATGAAAAATAAATCAGGCAGAATTATTAATATAACATCTATTGTTGGTTTAACAGGAAATGCTGGACAAGCCAATTATGCTGCGTCTAAAGCTGGTTTAATTGGAATGACTAAATCAATTGCAAAAGAAGTAGCCACTCGCAATATAACTGTTAATTGTATTGCACCTGGTTGGATTGATACTGAAATGACAAAAGATTTACCCCAAGGCTCTAAAGATGAGCTACTAAGAAGAATTCCTCAAGGAAGAACCGGTGTACCAGAAGACATAGCGTATACGACTCTATTTCTTGCCTCTGATGAAGCAAACTACATAACAGGACAGACTATTACCGTTGATGGTGGTAGAGTAATTAATTAAATAAGGAGAATACATGTCTACATTTGACAAAGTTAAAGAAGTAATTATTGATAAACTAGGTGTTGAGGAAGACACAATTAAGCTTGAAGCAAATTTCGTAAATGATTTAGGTGCAGATTCCTTAGATACAGTAGAGTTAATAATGGAGTTTGAAGAAGAGTTTGGAATTGAGATTCCGGATGAAGATGCTGAAAAGATTACAACTGTTGGTACTGCTGTCGATTATATTGAGAAAGCCAAATAAATTTAAGACTTCTAATGAAACGAGAAAAAATTGTAATTACAGGACTCGGTGTACTAGCACCAAATGGAAATAATGTTCAAGATTTTTGGGATAGTTTAGTAAATGGTAAAAGTGGCATTGATGCAATTACGTATTTTGATTCATCAAATCATAGAGTCAAGATTGCCGGCGAACTAAAAGATTTCCGTCCGGAGGATAAAATTGATCCGAAAGAACTTAGAAAATTAGATCCATTTTCAACATATGCTTTAATTGCAACTGATGAGGCTGTAACTATGGCGGGTTTAAACCCAGAAGATCTTGATCTTGATCGGGTAGGAGTCACTATAGGTACTGGTGTTGGTGGTATTCAAACTCTTGAAGAACAACATTCTAATATTGAGAATAAAGGGGCACGTAGAGTTTCACCACAATTTGTTCCAAAAATGATTTCAAATATTGCTGGTGGACACCTATCTATCAAATGGGGTTTTAGAGGACCAAATCAAACGGTTACTTCTGCATGTGCTTCTGCAACCGATGCTATCGGTATGGCAATGAGACTTATTTTAGCTGGAGATGCAGATGTTATGATTACTGGAGGAACTGAAGCAAGTATAACACCATTGACTATAGCAGGGTTTGCAAATATGAAAGCTCTGTCTCAAAATAATGAAAACCCTCAAGAAGCAAGTAGGCCATTTGAAATCTCTCGAGATGGATTCGTTTTAGGTGAGGGATCTGGAATGATTGTTATTGAAAAGGAATCACATGCATTAAATAGAGGTGCAACAATCCTTGCTGAGTTAGCTGGCTATGGCTCAACTGATGATGCATTTCATATAACTCAACCAGCTATAGGTGGTGTAGGTGCATTAAAGGCAATGGAAAGAGCTACTTTAGATGCAAATCTGAACCTTAATGATATTGATTATATAAATGCTCATGGAACTTCTACTCCCTTCAATGATAAAAATGAATCATCTGCAATAACCTCACTTTTTAAAGAACATAGCAAAGAGTTAAAGGTTAGTTCTACAAAATCTATGACTGGCCATCTTCTCGGAGCAGCTGGAGGAATAGAAGCCGTTGCATCAGTCAAAACAATTATTGAACAGATACTCCCTCCAACAATAAATTATGAAAATTCTGATCCCGATTGTACACTTGATTATGTTGCAAATACTGCTCAGCAACATAATGTGAATGCTGTTCTCTCAAATACTTTTGGTTTTGGAGGTCATAATGCTGTTATCTGCATACGAAAATATATTTGAATATTTTTGTAAAATTTAAGCAGTACTTACTAGATCGAACCGAGTCAGTTTCTTTATTAGAGAAAAAAATAAATTATATATTCCACAACAAAGACTATTTAAGGCAAGCTTTTACTCATAAGTCATTAGATACTACGCCTAGAGGAAATTATGAGCGACTTGAATTTTTAGGTGATGCTGTACTTGATATTATCGTCAGTAGAGAATTAATGAGAGAGTTCCCAGAAGGTGATGAAGGTTTACTAACTCAAAAAAGAGCAGCACTTGTACAGAAACCTTTTTTAGCCTCTATTGGTTATCTTTTAGACCTCATGGATCATCTTAAAATTGAAAAAAGTGTCGATTTAACTATTCAAAAAATTTCAGAAAAACAATCTGCAAACCTGTTAGAATCTTTAATTGGGTCAATGTATCTAGATGGTGGAATTGAGCCCTGTAGAAGATTAATTTTAGATACAGTTTGGGCTCACAAAGAGGAAGCATGGAAGGCTACAAACTATAAAGGTAAATTAATTGAATATTGTCATTCAACAGATCTTGAAAGTCCTGTCTTTATGGTTAAAGATATTTCAGGCCCAGAACATGAACGAACTTTTGAAATCTCAGTAAAGATTGGTTCTAAAAACTTCTCCTCAGGAATGGGAACCAATAAAAAAACAGCTGAGCAAACAGCTGCTGAGTTAGCCTTAGAAGAACTAGGAGCAACGTACTAAATCTCAAACTTACTTATCTTGTCTCTAAGTTTAGCAGCAACTTCATACTCCTCCTCCTCAATTGCTTTTTTCATTTTATCTTTAAGCGCTTTTAAAGATATTTTTGATGTTTTATGCTCCGACCTAGTTTCTTGAACCAACGAACCTTCATCAATAGATGCTTCATTAAATACTTTTTTTGAAACAAAAATTGGTGTGTCCATTCTTAAAGCTACAGCAATAGCATCACTTGGTCTTGCATCAATTATTTTTTCACCGAGATTATCAGATAGAAGCTCTATCTGGGCAAAAAAAACACCATCAATAACATTATTTATTTTCACAGATTTTAGGGAAACATCTACTGCTGTAATAAAATCACAAATCAGATCATGAGTAAGTGGACGTGGTGTTTCAACAACTTCAATTGCAAGAGCTATAGATTGTGCCTCAAAAGATCCAACAATCACAGGTAAACATCTTTGCCCAGTTATCTCTTTGAGAATTACAGCATAACTTCTACTAGTTGGATGATAAGAAATTTTTAAGACTTTAACGGGTATCATGATTTTGCTGATAATTCATTTTTTAAGCGAGCTATCTTTACTACTGGACTAGGATCCGTATTATGTAAAATTGCACACCAATAGCTTAACCAATCTCCATAATTAATCATATTAAGAAAACGGTATTCAAAAGTATCACCTTCGATGGAAATAATAGCCTGATCTATCTTTTTTTCGCTTAGAATTGTACTTGTAATTTCTTGACGAAGCTTTACTCTATTGTTGTCTTGATCATCTTTCAACCAAAGCACAAAAAAATCTTTAGTAATTTCAGAATTATTCTCCCAACCAACAATCTCATTATGATTGAGCTCCGGTAAATCATTATGATAAGCAAGCATTTTTGCATTTTCACAGATTTGACCCTTCATTCGTAGTGCCACAACACTTAGAGTCGAATTATCAGCATATAAAATAGGAATTTTTTTATATATTTTTTTTGCTAATGAATAAACAGAGTTTTGTGTCTCTTCAATTGAATATAATTCTCTCTTTTTCTTTAATTTTTCAGCAGTATCATGTAACCAAATATTAATCCCAGGATTAATTAAACCTATTTTTTCAATTAATTTTGTCATAGGAACAAATGAAAATGCTAGCGCTGCACGAGGTTGCAGCCCTGAGGGTATCATTACAAGGTCATAACCGAGTTCCTTAATTTTTTCACCTATTAATCCACCAGTTGTAATACCACATATCTGTGCTTTTTTTCTAATTGCATCATCTAATGCAGCTAACGTTTCTTCCGTATTACCCGAATATGAAGAACAAATTACAAGCGTTGAATTATCAACCCATTTGGGAAGAGAATAGCCTCGACAAACAACTAAAGGGATATTTAAATTATTAGCCTCTAATACAGATAAAACATCACCTCCAATAGCAGATCCACCCATTCCGGCAATTACAATATTATTTATATTATTATAATTATTTTTTAATTTTATAGAATTCCCTAATTCTAAAGCATTGATTAAATTTTCAGGAAATTCCCATATTGCTTTAAACATATTTTCAGGATCTAATCTTTTTTCCATTAAAACGCTCTCTTTTCAATTATGTTAACAAATTCTAAAAGTTCACTCGTATTTATATTATCAATTTTAGCTAAGCTTTTTCGTGCAGAATTAAAGTATGATTTTGCCATTAAACCTGTTTTATCAAAAATATTTTTATCTTCAAAAAAAGTTTTGCAATTTTTTATTAAGTCTGAATTATTTGAACTTTTTATCAAATTGTCCCATTCTTTAGGATAATTGGTTCTAGCTTTAATAACCATCATAGTTTGCTTTCCTTCCTCTAAATCGCTTCCTAAACTTTTTCCCATTCTTTCGGGACTAGATGTTATCTCTAGTAAATCATCATGAATTTGAAAACCTTTACCTAAAGCTCGTCCAAAATTATTATAATGCTCTATATAAGAGGAATCAATACCGCTATAGATAGGACCTAGCGTCGCAGAAATTGATAATAAAGCACCTGTTTTTTTATCAATCATATCTAAATATTCTTTTTCGGTAATTAAGCTATTATTTTCAAACTCTTTATCTAATGCTTGTCCTTCACAAATTTCTAGTGTTGCTTTATTAAAGTGTCTAAATAGATCCGTTGAGTTATCATTAATCGAACTTAATATAATTTGAGATAGTGCAAATATTCCATCACCAGATAAAATAGCAGAGGATTCATCCCACTTCTCATGGATTGTTTTTTGTCCATGTCTTATCGTATCCTTATCCATAATATCATCATGAATTAGAGTAAAGTTATGTAATAGCTCAATTGATAAAGATATATTCATAATAACATTAGGATCGATATTATTCGCCCGCCCTACTAAGTGTACTAAAATAGGACGAAACCTCTTCCCTGTTCCTTTTAGAGAATATCTTATAGGGTCATATAAATATTTAGGTTTTTGAGGAATCGGTATTTTTTTTAAACTTTTATTAACCTCAATTCTAATAAACTTAATTAAGTCTTTAAATTCAGGCATTAATGTGTACCTTGTTCTAGTTTACCAAACTCTTGTAGCTTATTTAGAATAAGGTTTTGTATCTCTAATTTTCGTTCTTCAGTACTTGCCTCAAATCGACAAACAATAACAGGTTGAGTATTAGAAGCTCTAACTAAACCCCAACCATCTCTAAATTTTATTCTAACTCCATCAATAGTAATACAATCATATTGATTTTTAAAATAATTAACAGCTTCATTTGTTATTCGAAACTTTTCAGTATCATTCTTGGCCTCCAATCTTATTTCAGGAGTAGAATAATAGGTTGGTATTTCAGAAGCTAATTCAGATAGAGTTTTATCAGTTCGAGATAAAAGTTGTGCTAGTCTTGCCGCAACATAGGTTGCATCATCATATCCATAATAATCATCGGCGAAAAAAATATGCCCACTCATCTCGCCACCTAGTTTACAATTAATTTCACTCATTTTTTTCTTTATTAAAGAATGTCCTGTTTTCCACATAATTGGATTGCCACCATATCTAATTATCATATCTTCTAAAGATTTAGAACACTTGACATCATATAGTATATCTTCCCCATCTTTGATTATTTCAGGTAAGAATAAAGAGATTAACTGATCAGACCAAATAATTTTACCATTTTCATCTACAACACCAACTCTATCTCCATCACCATCAAAAGCAATTCCAAAATCATATTCTCCTGATTTTATTTCTCTAATTAAATCTTCTAGATTTTCTTTGACTGAAGGATCTGGATGATGGTTTGGGAATGTACCATCGGGTTCACAGTAGAGTTTTTTTAAATCAATACCTAAAGAACTAAATATTTGTGGTGCATTTATTGATGCAGCAGCATTACCACAATCCATTACAACTTTCAGTGGCTTTTCTATTTTAATTTTATCAACAATCATTTGATTATAATCATTCAAAATTTTATATCTAGCTTCGGTTCCTTCTCCTTCTTCAAAATCCATTTTTTTTATAATATTATATAACGATTGAATATCTTCACCAAAAAAAGGTTGTTTGTTAATGGACAATTTGAAACCATTATATTCAGGTGGATTATGACTACCTGTAATTTGAACAGCGGCGTAGACACCTAAGTGAAACATAGAAAAATAATTTACTGGAGTAGGAAGAATTCCTAAATTAATAATATCTACACCAGTAGAGGTAACTCCAGCCTTGAAGCAGTTGATCAGATTTGGGGTGGTTATTCTAATATCACCACTTATTGCAATCTCATTACCACCTGCTCTTTTTACTATTGTTCCAAAAGCCTTTCCTAGTTTTTTAACAATATGATCGGGGAAGTCTTCTTCGACATTTCCTCTTATATCATATTCTCTAAATATATCTGGATTTAACATTGATTCTATTTTTTATAATTTTACAAAATATCTACTATAAAAATACAAAAATCAGTGATCTTATTTGAGGGGTTTTTATAAAGAGTTATATTTATTTTTCAGATAAAAAGTCCTTAATTCGTCGTAGCCCACTTTTCACATAATCTTCAGGAGATCCATAGCCGATACGAATATACCCTTCTAATCCATGCCATTTACCAGCCGTCAATAAAACACTCTTTTTATCTCTTAAGGAGAAAACAAAATCTTCAGAAAGAATAGGATCATTTAATTTAGCAAATGATATCGCTGCTGCTTGTGGAGTTGTAAAAGATAATTCAGGTATATCCATAGACCACTTTTCAATAATCTTTAAATTTCTATTTAAGTGTTCTTTTGTCCTACGTAGAATCTTTTTTCGCCTATTTTTTTCTAAAATACGACAAGAGATCCAATCGCTTAAAAAAGCAATACTTATTACAGTATAATCATGTAAAGACCAAGCTTTTTGAATATAATTTTCAGGGCCGATAGTCCATCCAATTCTTAAACCAGGTAAACTGTATGCTTTGGAAAGTCCTCCATTGACAATAGACCTATTTGTAGCTCCGGCAAATGACCTGCATTCTACTCCATTGAGCTCAGAGCCTCTATATACTTCATCAGAAAGAATCCATAGATTTTTATCTTTTGCAATGGAAACAACAGTGTCAAAAACTTCATTTTCCATAATGGAACCCGTTGGATTATTAGGGTTACAAATAACAATCATTTTAGTTTTTGAAGTAACCATTTTTTTTAAATCATCTATATTCCACTGCCAGTTAAGTTCTTGTCTTAGAGGTAAATAGTTTACTTTAATTCCAAGGCTTCTTGATAAATGTGCAATTTGTAAATAGTTAGGTACCATATAAATGATTTCATCACCATAGTTTAACTGTGTTAAAATAGATAAGAAATTTGCCTCCGCAGAACCTGAAGTAATTAAAATATTATCATTTGAAATCTTATCACAGTACATCTCAGACACGCGCTCCCTTAATCCCGGTGTACCATTTGTACATCCATAATATAACTCTAGATCTAAAATCTCTTTTTGCTCTTCAATCGTTAATATTTCTGATAATTTAAGTGGATGAACACCACTCTCAGATAAATTAAAATCTACTTTATTTTCAAATAAAGATTGATTACGTTCTAATTCAAATATTTCAAAATTCATTTTTTCTGCCTAAATATTTTTCAAAAATCCCACCAGCTATTTTTAAATCTTGCACTGCAACTCCCGTAAGGTCTGCAATTGTAATTTCTTCTTTTTTAGTTCTACCTGGATGTGAAAGATCTAAGATCTTCCCAAGTTCTACTATATTTTCACGAATTATTGAATCTTCCTTAAGAGCATGTGATATCTCACCTCTGTCAATGCATTGTTTTAGACTATCTGTAATTACTATACTAGCTTGCTTGAGGACTCCAGGGCCAATCTCTCTTTTTAAATGTGTATCGGCTCCTATTGCCGTAATATGAGTTCCAGGCTTAAGATCTTCTTTAAATAAAAGAGGTTCTGAAGAAGAAGTTGCTAAAATTATTAAATTACTTTTAGATGACAAATTATGAACAGATGAAGAGATTGAAACATTAAAACCGTATTCTTTCATCTTAGACTGAAAATCTTTTGAATGTTCTACATTCCGGCCCCAGACTAATACATCTCTACATGTTGTAATATCTCTTAGATATTGCAGCTGTAAACGTGCTTGAATTCCAGTACCTATGATTCCAATTGTATCAATTCGATTTGAAAGTACTTTCGCACAAATCTGTCCTGCCACCGCTGTCCTTATATCTGTTAAGTAACCATCATCAAGTAAAATAGAAACGGGGACACCAGTTTTTTGTTCAAATAGAAGCATCATGCCTTGGCTATTTGTCAGCCCCAGGTCTTGATTATTTGGAAATCCAGATGCTAGTTTTATAACATAATACTTTTCGTTCCGAATGTAACCATACTTAATATGAACATCACCCGGAGGGTTTTCAAAAAGTAATTCACCTACAGGAGGAATAACAGTTAGTTTATTGGAATAAGCAATAAAACCTTCACTTATTAAGCTTTCTAAATTTAACCCTTTTAATAGATCTAAAATTTTAGACTTATCTAGAATTTCCAAAATATATTTTTCAATTAACTATTTAAGAATCGAATCAATGTTTTCCATAACCGATTTATCCACTTTATTCATATAATCTAAACTTTCAAGATTTTGTTTTAACTGTTCAATCTTTGAAGCACCCAAGATTACTGTACTTACATTTTTATTTTTCAAACACCAACATAATGCTAAGTTAACTAATGGGATATTTAATTGATCTGAAAATAGTTTTAATTTTTTGACTTTTTCATGTTTCTCAAGAAAATGCTTAGATTCAAAACTATCTTTTATAAACTTATAATTATCCAAACTCGTTCGGGTATTTTCAGGCTTAGAGTCGATATATTTTCCGGTTAAGAGCCCTGAAGCAAGAGGACTCCATATTGTTGTACCCATCTTTTCTTTTTCAAAGAGTGATAAATACTCATCCTCGAGCTTATCTCTTTTAAACATATTATATTCAGGTTGTTCCATAGAAGGAGGAGTAAGGTTAAGCTCTTTTGCTATTTTAAAGGCTTCTGTAATTTGATTAGAGGACCATTCAGAAGTCCCCCAATAACAAATTTTCCCTTGAAGGATTAAAGTATGCATCGCTCTGACAGTTTCTTCAATAGGTGTTTCTGAGTCAGGTCTGTGGCAAAAGAAAAGGTCTAGATAATCGACCTTCAATCTTTTTAAAGCAGCATGACAAGCATCTAAAATATGTTTATGGCTTAATCCTCTTTGAGTGGGTTTCTCTCCTCCCCAAAATACTTTACTAGAAACAATATAAGAGTCTCGGCTCCACCCTAAATTTTTTATGGAGTTGCCCATTAAAACTTCTGATTCTCCAGATGCATACGCCTCAGCATTATCAAAAAAATTGACACCTGAGTCATACGCTAACTTTAATATTTCAGTTGCTTCACTTTGCCCTAATTGAAAAGAGAATGTAACCCAAGAACCATATGAGAGCTCACTAACTTTTAAACCTGTTTTTCCTAACCTTCTGTAATTCATTATTCCTCTCAAAGTTTTCTTTTTTATAAAATAGCACTATATCCAATTTGATTATACTACAGTAGTCAAGAGATAAAAAATAGAAATCCTGCTGATAAGGAAGGAAAAGAGAGAAAAGTGTGTATAAATTATATTCTTAGAATAACACTAAAATGAAGTTTTCTCACCTTTCATTGAGCCGTCGCTATTGTATTCTTGTACAGTTTTTGAAAAATAATCACAATATTTTTTTACTGTTCCATTATTATAGTATGTTATCTCGTATAAGTTCCTACCATAAGTATCATAGTTCAATTCTTCTACCACTATTCCAGACATACTATATTTTGACCAACTACCAATTTTTTTACCTTTAAGGTACACTCCTTCTTCTTCTTTTTTCCCATCTGAGTACCACTTTACCCAACCACCATCTAAAGATCCATTTTTTTTATTTATTTCCATAAAACCAGTAGCATCTTTGACAATAAGATATTCTTTTATTCTTATACCGTTGCTATAATTAATTTCTTGGATTTTTTTACCTTTTTTATCCCAAGCTATATAAACATTTGATCTTTTACCAGCATCATACTCACTTGTATATTTTTTCTTATTATTTGTGAACCAGGCATTCCATTTACCACTTTTTTTACCATTCTTGTAAAGTCCTTCCTCTGCTTTTTGTCCATTTGAATACCATCTAGTCCAAAGACCATCTAAAACACCATTTTTTTTATGAAATTCAGTTATAGCATCATCTTCTCTTAAAACATGATATTCAGATAAAACAAGCCCCAAATTAAAATCTATATTCTTTGTTACTAGCCCATTTTTATCTAAATCAATGTGAAATCCATCGGGTTGTCCGTTAATAAATTTTCCATTATATTTTTTCTCACCATTAACATACCAACCATTCCAAGAACCACTTTTTTTGCCATTTTTATAAAAGCCTTCCTCTCCTTTTTTCCCGTTAGCATACCACATGATCCAGGAGCCTGACAAATCTCCATTACGTTTATTTATTTCAGTATAGCCATCACCTTTATATTCGACTAAATATTCAGAAATTCTATTTCCATTGTCATAATCAATATCTTTTATTAAACGTCCATCTTGATTCCATTCAGTATATAAACCATGTTTAATATTATTTTGATAATTCACTACATACTTTTTTTGGCCATTCTCAAACCAAGTTGTCCAAGGACTTTTCTTTTCCCCATCTTCATAAAATCCTTTTTCTTTCTTACTCCCATCAGAATACCACTTGGTCCATTCCCCGCTCCATGGAGCATCATATTTATAAATAATTTTAGCGTTCTCATTACCTGTAGAAGAAAAATAAGTTGTCAGGCCTTCTCTAATACCATCTTCGAAATTAACTTCCTCTTTAAGAATTCCTTGCTCATTCCAAAAAATCCATTTCCCCTCTTTAATTAAGTTTCCAAAATTATCAAGACCTTTGACTAAACCATCTTCATTTTTTTTCCCTGATAAAGAATATGAAGTATACTGACCCTCAGGAGAACCTTTTTTGTAATATTGTTTGGAGGATAGGTAACCATTATCATTCCAAAAAGTCCAAAGTCCATCTAAGCGCCCTTCTTTTATAGTTCCATGTGCTTGCGTCTGTATTTTTTTCAAACCATTTAGTGGTCCTGCAACTAGAAAAGATCCATTTAAATGTTTTATACTATTTTTATTTTTAAATATTTGATAACTTATTTTTTTTCCAAGACGTTTTTTTCCATCGTTGTCCCAAAATGCCCAATTCCCTTTTTCGATACCATTTTTGTTATAATATCCTTCTTCTATTTTTCGACCATCTTTATTCCAGTAGGTCCATAAGCCATTTATTCCCTCTTCCGGAATTGTGTCTAAAAGTGTAATAGGAGTATGTCCTTTACCACTATTGTAACTACCAGCACATAAAGTTTGACCATCCATATAAAAAAACTTCCATCGACCAAACATTAAACCATAACGATATGTTCCATCAACTTTTTTTTCACCATCGGCCCACCATTCATAGTATTTCCCCCAAGCTAAGCCATCGATGTAATTAGTTTGCTGAACAATAGTGCCTGTTAATTTTGATGTTGCAAATGCAATCCCCGTAAATGGGGTTTCTGACTCACCATAAAACCATAGCCTATCTTTCAAGACTAATTCAGTTACCGGTACTTTGAGTCCACCAAAAAGAAATGAAGAGGTTAGAATAAGCAATATTATAATTTTTCTCATTATACTTAAATCTAATTAAATCAAAACAAAGGTGAAATAGAAGAAATTAAAAGACGCATATCATATATTACATAAATTAGATAGATAAAGAAATTAAGTCTGTTTTCAGACTTTCAATATGCTCAGGATCCTTATACGGTTCAGAGTTAACGAATGCTTCAACATCTTTTCCTGTGACTACACGAGCTTCATTATATTTCTCAATCGCTAAATCTCTATTCCCTTTTTTTAAATATGCTAAGGCTAAGTAAAAATTTTGTACTCTTATAACCTTTAATTTCCTATAACTTTCAATTGCTTTATCATAATTGCCTAACCAGTAATGACAAAGAGCTTCAACACCAAATAAGAGATCATGAGAAAAAGGATCTAGTCTCATCGCTCTTTCAATTTCAGATAATGATTTTTTAAATTCACCAAAATAAATCAACATTGTTGCATATCTAGAGATTATATAGACATCGCTCGGACATAATTCTCTTGCTTTTTCAAAATGATATTTCCCTAAATCATGATCTCTTTGAAACCATAACTTAATCGCTCCCATCACTCTATGGACTTCAGGCTCATTTGGATCTAACTCGAGTGCTAAATTTGCTGAATCAATAACGCTTTTAAATAATTTAGGGTCTGAAGAGCCTTCCCAGTCTGCAAGATTTCCTAAAGAACACGCTCTCCATGCATGTGCCCGTGCATAAGATGGCTCGGCTTCAATGGCTTGTTCAAAAAGCCTAACAGCACTTTCTGTATTCTCTTTAATAATATTACCTTTTTTAGCGAACTCTAATCCTTTTAATACTAAGTCATAAGCATCCATATTCTCAGGTCGCTTAAGCTTAATTGAGCTTAAGGTGTCTGCTTCCACCCTACCAACAATTGTCGCTACCATTTCTTCTGCTATTTTGTCTTGCACATCAAAAACCTCATCGACTGAAAGATCAAAGTTATTAGACCAGATAGAAGCCTCATTACTCGTTGAAATAAGGTTGGCATTAATACGCATTCGACTTCCTAATTTTCTCACACTTCCATGAATAATATACTTTACTCCAAGCTCCTTGCCAATTTCTTTAAAGGTTTTTTTCTTTTCCTTGTAAGCAAAACTTGCATGACTAGAGATAACAACTAGTTTATTAAAACGAGATAGCATCGATAATAAGTCTTCTGAAAAGCCCTCACAAAAGTACTCTTGTTCATCATCATTACTTAAGTTTTTAAACATTAGTACAGCTAGGGAGCCCGCTTCTGCTTCTTTGACTTTCACCTGGATTTCAGTTGAATCTTGAGTAAACCTTGGTGTTCCTTTATTCTCTAATACATGAAAGGCTTTTATAGGAAATTCAATATTTTTTAAGTCTAGTTGGCCAGCATCTTCAAAAGAGACCATAATCTTTCGATTAATCATATCAAAAACAGTTTGCGAGACGCAAATCCCTGAAGGTTTGGCAGCAGCTTCTAATCTTGCCGCAATATTAACAGCATCACCAAATAAATTATTGTCCGTAACCATTACATCGCCAATATTAATACCAACTCGGAAGATCATTTGATCTGGTTCTGCTTTGTCTTGATTCATTGTTTTCATTTTTAATTGAGTAGCAACAGCAGCCTCAGCTGCTTTAATTGGGCTAGAAAATTCAGCAATTACACTGTCTCCAGCACTTCCAAAAATAATTCCCTTATGCTCATCAATGATTGCATCAATTGCAATTCGTCTTTCTTTTAAGATATTCAGGGTATTTACCTCATCATTCCCCATCATTTTACTGAACCCAACAACATCTGATGCAAAAATAGTTGCAAGCTTTCTGTCCATAATAATTCCTATTTCTTTAAATTGAGTAAACTTTTGTTGCGCCAGTCCGTCCTTTCAATTGAATTTCACCTTCAAAAAATGCGCTTTCATTTAATTTTTTTGTTAGTGCGGTATATATTTCTTGGCTAAAAGCAATATCACTATCGTATTCTTTATTCGCTTGTTCAAGTCGTGCAGCCTCATTTACTTTTGGTTATATGGTACTATTAAAAATAATATTTATATAACAAATTTAGGTTTAAATTTATAAAATAATCATGACAGGTCTAAATATTTACTACCATCCATTATATACCGATGGAATTGATTCGAAATCACGATTTCCGCGAGAAAGATATAAACTTATCTACGAACTATTACAAGAAAGTGATTTTAAAGAATTAATTAATTTCATATCCTCACCTATTTGTAAAAAACAAGATCTTCTTTTGGCACATGATAAGATTTTTGTTGAAAAATTTTTAACTAATACTTTAAGCACACAAGAAAAAAGAAAAATCGGACTTCAGCCATGGAATGATCATATAATTGAAAGAACAATGCGTATCATGGGTGGTAGTGTAAGTGCAGTTGATTCGGCAATAAAAGGGTCTATCTCCGCAAATATGGCTGGAGGTACACACCATGCATTTCATCACTATGGAGCGGGATATTGTGTGTTTAATGATCTTGCCGTGAGTGCATATGTAGCAAAAAGAGATTTTAATATTCAAAAAATATTAATCATTGATCTTGATGTTCATCAAGGAGATGGAACGGCGTCCATTTTAAAAGAAGATAAAAATACCTTTACGTTTTCTATGCACTGTGAGAAGAATTATCCATTAAAAAAAGAAAAAAGCGATCTCGATATATCTTTGTTAAAAAACACAAATGATTCTACATATTTAGAGATATTAGAAAAAAACTTAAAAAAGTTAGAGAATGTTAAAAGTGAGATGATTTTTTTCCAAGCGGGAGTTGATACTCTTAAATCTGATAGTTTAGGATATCTTTCATTAAGCCACTCTGGTCTTAAAATAAGGAATAAGAAGATTCTCCGGTTTGCAGAAAAAAGAGAAAACCCAATTGTAGTATTTATGGGTGGTGGTTATTCAAAACCTATTGATGATACTGTTCTCGCATTTAGAGATTTATTTATCCAATGTGCATTATATGCTCAAAAGAATAAGGTTATATAATTTGTTTTGATAAAAAGTCTGCGGAAGTAAGCGCACCATCTATTTTACCTAGACCAAAGCCATCACCGCATAAACCTAAACCAATATTACTATTCCAATAACCTGGTTTGCTAGATCCTATATCTGAGTAAGCATATTTCCAAAAATGAAAAGACAATTTCTGAGGATTATTGATCCCAATCAATTGGAGTCTCTTTTTTATTTTTATTTCTATATTCTTTTTATCAAAGCTGAGTAATTGATTAGTAAATAAATTAGATGTGTTGATCGTATAGACCTGTTTTTTATTACGAATTCCT
>JAOLAV010000021.1 GCA_028338895.1 Fidelibacterota bacterium | reverse complement strand
AAGATGGTTTAGTGGTTATGCTTGATATTGGAGCTATCTCATCGTCTTTGATTGTCTACGGTAAAGGACAGCAATTTTTCACAAGAGATCTACCTATTGGTGGTCATCATTTTGTAAAAGAAGTTTGTGATAAAAAAGAGATCTCATATACAGAAGCGCAGGATTTACTTTTCAAAGATGGCTTAAATGTTCTAAAGTCTCAAGGGTCTGATGAACAGCTAAGCGTAGTTGGTATTGCTGAAAAAACTGTGTATGACAATTTAATTGAGGACTTAAGGCGTTCTCTGCGATTTTATGGAAAGCAAACCGGGCAAAGTTTCTTTTTGAAGATTTTTCTTACTGGTGGTGCTGCCGAGACACCTGGTCTTCCTGAGTTTGTGACTGAAAAATTAAATATTGAGTGTGCCGTATTTAATCCTTTTGAAAATATTACAGGTTCTGAAAATATTTCTGTAGCAAATAAAAGTCAGTTTGTAACCGCTTTAGGGTTAGGTATAAGAGGGAGTATGACAGTTGGCTAAAGAATTTATAGTTATAAACTTAAATAAAGCTGAAAGTGCTGAGTCTCGTATAGAAAGAGCTAAAGAAAGAACTCGATGGGGAGTTTTTAGCTTTTTATTAATTCTCTTACTCGCTGTAAATATTAGGGTCTGGACGTTTAGTCTTGGTTATAATGGGATTATTGATCAAAAAGAACAAGAAATTAATCGTCTACAGGATAAAATTAATAAGCTTAAATCTCAAGGGAAAAACTTATCTAAAAGTGATATTCTTTCATTTGCTGATCTTGAGCAAGATCGTTTTTTATGGGCTCAAAATTTAGAAAAAATGGGATCCTTAACCCCTGGTGACATAGCCATAACAGGTTTAAAGTTCAAAAGAAGCAAACTGGTTATTAAAGGAATAGCTTTAACTTTTGAAGATCGCAAGGATTTTGAGATTATTGATGAATACGTACAAACTCTAAGAAAAAACAAAGAGTTTTCAGATGGATTTATTCGTATCAAATATGTTGGTCACAGTAAAGTGAGTGTTCGTGGACAGGATATTGTAAGGTTTGAAATTGAGGCTACTATTAAAAAGAACAACCGAAAAACATTTTCATAAGGTTTTAGAGATGGCAGAAAAAAGAAATATATTTTTATTTGGAGCGTTAATCTTTTTGACTGTTTCATTTTGGGTTAGTTCCTCTTTTCTAATTGGAGATAAGCCATTTAAAATTCAACTCTTGGAAGAAGAGCAGACTGAGCTAAACGAAAATTTAATAAGTGCTCAAATTTTAGCAAGTCAACTTGATAGGGTCTTTACATTATTTCAAGAAAATTTAGCTCTATCAAAAGCTGATTCGCTTGCTGATGATGCTAATTTACCTTTTTTAAATAATTTGACAGATATGCTTGATGACTTAGATATTAAACTTTTGGGTATTAAGCCTAAACCTAGAATTGATATGATGACCTACTTCAAAGCTCCTTATATTATAACACTTGAATGTACTTTTGATCAGTTTGGAAAATTTTTATCTGAAATTGAAAGGTCACCAAGACTAATAACTGTTGATGAATTTGAGGTTAAAAACGGAATTGAGAGAATCAAAGCAAATACGGACGAAGAGAAACTCATTTACCAAGAGTTTGTAGTGAACCTCTCTACCATAACATTAGTTAAATCAAAATCTAAAATCACCTCATGAGCGATAGATCTTTAACCATTTGGAACCTCTTAATTGGTTTTACTATTTTTTCAATCTTTGCTGTAAGCTTTAAGCTTTATCCGATGAATGATAAATATAATCGTTTGAAAAAAAGATCCGCAAATGTACAGTTTGGAACGGACAAGCAGTTGGAGAACATAATTTCTTATCTGGAGGGGCGACTTGAAGATAGAAGTCAATTTCAGTTTGAAATTGAAAGTACGCCGATGTTATTAACAAATGTACTTGGTTTAGCCGATGGTTCAGGGCGGAAAATTAAAAGAAATAGAAATGCCATTCGGATTGCTTTTGTATATCAAAGAAAAAATGCTTTTCAAGCTCAAATAGATTACAGAGGGAAAGCCTATACTGTAATCGTTGGTGATCAGATTCCCAATGTCGGAACGATTATATTAATTGATAGTAACGAGGTTCAAATCGAAACAGAAAATGGTTTGAAATCATATCCAGCACCAGGCTCTTAAAAAAAAATTAGATGAATTACAAAATTATCAAGGATAAAAGAAATATGAATTTTCAAAGAATGTTGATAGTCTTAGTTCTTAATGGACTTCTTAATTTTTCTGCTTTTGCTCAGGATTTAAATAAAACTAAAGAAAAAGCTTTAATAACGATGCACGCTGAAGATGCTTTTCTACCTAGTATCTTAGCTATTTTAGCAAAAGAAAGTGGATACAATATTGTAACGGATCCAAACGTGAATAAGCAGGATAAGATCTCAGTTCATTTAGATGATGTTCCAATTGACCAAGCCATCAACCTTGTTGTGCGCGCTGTCGGACTGAGTTACGAGGTCGTTGGTAATTCATTTTTAGTAGCAGACCCCAAAAAGCTAAAAGAAGAAGTTGGAGTAACTTCGCATGTTATAACTCTTAAATATGCAGCGGCTGAAGATGTAAAAGGTCTTTTACAGGATATTTCAGATCAAGTTCAAGTGGATATACCTGGAAATAAATTACTTGTTCATGCTTCACCTAAGAAAATTTCTGAAATTATCCAGGTTGTAGAGCAAGTTGATGTCCCTGCAATACAAATCATGTTAGAGACTCGACTAATAGAGGTTGCGGCAGATATTGAGGATAATGTGGGATTGGACTGGTCAAAGCTATCATCCTATACCACTATACTAGCCGAGAATGGCGTGCCTATCACTGATGGTGGTGGTTCAATAATACCTGACGACCAAACTATTGGTAGTTTACCGGCAACTATGCCATTTAACAGATTGAGTGAATTATCAAAAAAAGATAAAACTGGGATTCTTCCTAAATATTTTAGTCGTCAGTTAACAGCCTTCGATTTAACATTAGATATGCTTTTAAGAAATAACAAAGCAGAGGTCTTAGCTGATTCAAGGTTAACCACAATAAATGGTCGAGAAGCAAGTATTAAACTGGTTGACATTGTACCTTATATTTTGAGTTCTGGTGGTGTTGGAGGTCAGGTTCAAGTTCAAAAAGAAGAAGTTGGTATTAAGTTGAATATAGCACCAACAGTAAATACAGATGGTTATATAACGGTAAAAGTAGAGCCTGAAGTATCTACAATATTTGAGTTTATTGGCCCAGACGCTAATATTCCAAGAGTGAAGAGTCGTACCTCTTCAACAACTATACGTGTAAGAGATGGAGAATCAATTGTCATTGGTGGTTTACTTAGTAATGATAAAAAACAAACGACATATAAATTACCGTTTTTTCATAAGATTCCTTGGCTAGGTGAAAAACTTTTTACTTCAAGGAGTATTATTGAGCGTAAAACAGATTTAATTATTCAAATTACTCCTAAAATTGTTGTTGATGCTTATACGGGTATTACTAAATCTGAAGAAATGATAAAGTATGAAAAATACGTAATGAAAGGATCCTCAATTGGAAATATTGAAATTAATAATACGGATAGTACGCAAGAGATTAAGGAGGTTGAGTAATATGAAAAACTTTAAATTTTTATGGATTTCTATTATTACCTTGTTTTCAGTAATTAATTGGTCATGTGATGATCGTCTTCCTTCAGAATCAGAATCTGAGATAGTTCTAGAATCTGGCTCTATTGAATTATCATACGTTTATGTTAATGGGCCAAGTGATAATCCTACAATTGTTGGAGAGGTCATTTCTGAATCTCAAATTTCAGTTATCGTTATAGCTCGTTTTTTAAATGTGGAAGGAGAGGGAGTAAATGATAAAGTATTATCATTCACAGAAGAAGGTGTTAGTGGTACCTGGGATATTTTAAGTCAAACCTACACAACAAAATATGAATCGAATTTTAAAAGGTTTGGTCTCCCTGATTTAACAGGTAATGGTTATGTTTATGCTCGCTTTACTCCTGAAATAGGCCAAGAAAAAATCGAAACTTCTTCAAGTTCAGGTTCAATTATTAAAGTTCAATATGTTGGTTCTGACATAATAGATAATGTTGAGTTTTCTGTTTATAAAGAAAATAGTCAAGTTTGGCCGTATACTATGAATATTACATCGAATGCTCAAATTGACCTTGGAGGCGAAACTCCTTTTGTAGTTCTTTTAGAGAATGCATATGGTGATGAGCTGAATGGTGTTAGAATTAATATTGACTCTGAAAATGGATTTGTTACTTGTGCTGATTCATGCATCACGGATCAAACTGGAAGAGTCAATACAACTTTCGAGTCCTATAGTTTTGATGAAAATATTGGTATTGGTTCAGTGAAAACTTCATATTACCATCCAGCTATATCTGATAGTGTAGTCGTCCCAAAGCAAATTATTATAGGAACTGAAACAGCTGTTGGTTCTTGTTCATATATTGAAATACCTTCATCAAATCCCAGTACTATTGTTGTGAAAGATGGAGGAGGAATAGAGTCGACTGATATTAAAGCTGAGATTTATGATAATAATGGTAATCTACTGACAATTCCAATATTAGTTAGTTTTAAATTGGAACCAGCAATGGCAGAATCGTATTTAAATACTCCTGGTTTAACAGAAGTTTTAGTCGAATCTGTTAATGGTATAGCAACGGTATCACTTAACAGTGGAACTGAACCAGGTCCAATAAGAATTATAGCAACAACAAATACGATTGAAACTACTATTTGTGATACTTTAAATGATGACCTCGAAAGTATAACTGTTCCTGTGATCATTGCCTCTGGAGCACCGTACTATATCGAATCTGAATATGACCCTAATAGTACAGAAGCAATCGGCGGTGGATTCTACCAAACTGAATGTGCTGCCATCGTATATGATAAATGGTATAATCCAGTTGAAGATTCGACTTATGTTTATTGGAATATTTCACCATTACCACCAGCAACAGGCATTGATGCTTTTGTGGAGGGTGTCAGTTTTACAAATAATGAAGGTATCCTCAGCGGGGTTGCTACTTCAGGTGTTGCACGATCTAATATTGTTTATTCAACAGATGCAATTGGTGCAATTGGTCAAGTAAGAGCACTAACATTTGGAGCTAATGGTGATTCTGTAGTCTCTTTTGTAAATGAAGGAGAGGGGGATGCTACTTTATTTTTTCTCCCTGGGCAAGTAGCCTTGTTATCAAGCTCTTCTTATCATGATTTCAGTTTAAACGGAAATCCAGCATTAATACAAATTAGTGCTCTAGTGATTGATTTTTATGGTAATCCGGTAGTTGGTGCACCTGTTTCATTTGGTGGGACTGGAGTTAATGCTTTCTATGAAATCGGATATGAAAGTGGCTTTGTTGATGCAAATGGAAATGGTACAGCAGATGAAGGAGAAGGGTGGATTGATGAAGGTGCTCTTGGTGCTGGTGTTGCAGATGGATGTTTTACATGGCGAGATTATGGACGTGATGATGATCCTTCGACCATAGACGAAGGTTCCGGAAATAATGATCATGATTCATTTCTAGATTCTTTAGGAGTTCTAGAAAACTCTGAAGTTTCTGAGTTCTTCAATGATTTTGGACTTGATGGTGTTGATAGCACTTTTGACGAGGGTGAGGGAGATGGGAAGTGGAATGGTTACTCAATGATAAATTGTGAACCATTAGTTAAAACAGATTCAGATGGTTATGCTAGAATCGTAGTGGAATTTGATCAAGCGATATGTACTTTAGCTAATATTGATGATACAACAGATCCAAGTACTTGCTCTTATGATGATTTTACTGCCAGTTTATCAGCAACACTTTTAATCCCTGAAATTACGACAAGTGATCCTTTGGATATATTGCTGGTGAGATCGCCAGCGGCATGTCCCTGATTAGCTAATTAAAGTTTTTTAATAAAAAATGGAATATTTACATGAGTGCTAACTTCAATCCTCAGTTTTCAAAATTAGGCGAAATACTAGTTAATAACGGTAAAGCAACAGAAAGTGGGGTTAATGAAGCTTTAGCTCAGCAGAAAACAACAAGCGATAAACTTGGTGTTACTCTTATTGAGATGGGGGTAATTGAAGAAGATGATTTCACTACTGCATATAGTCAACAATTAGGGTATCGAAAAGCTGATAATTTTATTTTACTCGAGGCTAATTCAAGTGTAGCGGCTCTAATCCCTGAAGATTTTGCAAGGGAGAATCGTGTTTTAGGTATTAGTAAGAATGAAACAACAATTGTTGTTGCTATGGAAGATCCTGAGGATGTTGTCACTATTGATTCAATCAAGCGATTGACAAATCTTAATCCGGATATTCTTGTATCTGGACCTTCTTTATTAGAAAAATCGCTAGATAAAGTTTATGGTGATATTCAAAAAACAGCTGAGGTTGCAGAAACAATTGATAGTATTACTGTTGTCTCTGGAGAGGAAGGATCTCAAGAGTTAGTAGACTTATCTCCTGATAAAGCTTCTGATGCAGATGCACCAATTGTAAGACTTGTAAACCTTATTTTTATAGAGTCTATTAAAGAGCGTGCTACGGATATTCACATAGAGCCAATGGAAAAACAAATCTATGTTAGAATTCGTGTGGATGGTGTATTGCAAATTATTATGACCCCACCAGTTTCTTCTTTAGGTGGACTTGTAACAAGAATTAAAATTCTTTCTAACCTAAACATTGCTGAAAAGAGATTGCCGCAAGATGGTCGTTTTTCAATAAAATCTCCTGGAAAAGATATTGATATTCGTGTTTCGATATTACCTACTATTTATGGTGAGAAAGTTGTCATGAGGCTCTTAGATAAAACTGGTTTCGATTTTAATCTAACGTCACTTGGCTTTCCAAAAAGAAATTTAGGTACATTTAAGAAAGTGATTAATCAGCCCTATGGTCTGGTTGTTGTCTCTGGGCCAACAGGTTCAGGAAAATCAACGTCTCTGTATGCCGCTTTAAAAGAAATAAAAAGCGAAAGAACGAATATTACCACCGTTGAAGATCCTGTCGAATATCAGCTAGATGGTGTTAATCAAATCCAAGTTTTTGAAGATATTGGACTCACATTTGGTTCTAGTTTGCGTTCTATTTTACGTCAAGATCCAGACGTACTTTTAATTGGTGAGATTAGAGATGCAGAAACTGCGGATATTGCTGTCAAATTTGCATTAACTGGTCACTTGGTATTTTCAACCGTTCATGCAAACGATGCACCAGGTACTATTACCCGTTTATTAGATATTGGTATCGCTCCATTTTTAGTTGGCTCTTGTCTTAACTTGGTAATGGCTCAAAGGCTGGTTCGTAAAATATGTGAGAAATGCAAAGAAGAATATATTCCAACAAAAGAAGAATTAGCGCTTGTAGGACTTGATAGCTCAAAGGTTACTGGACCTCTATATCATGGGAAGGGTTGTACTGAATGTCGGAATACAGGGTATAAGGGAAGATTGGCTATATTTGAGATGATTCCAATGGCAAAAGATTTAAGAAAATTAGTTTATAATAATGCAAATGAAGATGAAATAAGAGAATCAGCGGTAAATAATGGAATGATAAACCTTAGAGATGCCGGACTTGAGCGAGTCTTTGATGGAACTACTTCAATTGAAGAAATATTAAGGTCAACAGTCGAAGATTTATAATGGCCGTTTATAATTATTTAACAAAAAACTCTGAAGGTGCAAGAAAAGAAGGTGAAATACGTGCGGATAATTTGGATAATGCAATACAAAAATTAACCGCAAATGGACAAATGGTAATTACGTTAAAGGAAGTGGATGATTCTTTTGATTTCCTTGGACCCTTTTTAGATGAGATTCAACTTTCAATTGAAAAAGCAAAAAATAGAATTCCATTATCCAATATTGTTTTTTTTACGAGGCAGTTGGCGACTATGTTCTCAGCTGGTTTAACTCTAGAGCGTGCGATACAAAGTCTCGGAGCGGAAGAGAAGCATCGGAAATTCAAGAAAGTTTTAACTTCTGTTAGCGATAATATCCGGAAGGGTTTGAATATGTCAGAATCTCTTGCTCGTCATCCAGGGGTCTTTAATAATTTGTTTATTGCTATGGTTAAAGCCGGTGAGGTAAGTGGGAATTTGAATGAAATATTAGAGCAATTGTCCTCTTACTTAGAAAATTTAGATGACACGCGAAGAAAAGTGAAGTCAGCGATGAACTATCCTATCTTTATGATTGTCTTTTTAATTTGTATGCTGATGGTTATGCTTTTAGTGATCATACCTAAGTTTTCTCAGGTTTATGCTCAATTAGGAGCTGGTCTACCTCCAGCAACAAGAAAAATGATAGACTTTAGTCAATGGTTTGCTTCAAATGTTGGTTTCTTATTTTTTGTTGGTTTTTCAATCACTTCCATAGTTTGGTTAATCTCTAAAACTCAGAGAGGTGGTTTTACTCTAGATTCTATTAAGCTTAAGTTGCCGGTTTTTGGGTCATTAATGGAACAATCGATACTAAATAAGTTTTGTAAAACCTTTGGCATTTTGATAGGTGCGGGTGTCCCTGTGCTTGAAACAACAGCATTATTACGGAAGGTTGTAGATAATAAAGTCTATGCTAAGGCTATTGACGATGCTTCCGATTACATAAGAGATGGATATAATATTTCGTCTGCTTTAAGGCGTACAGAAGTTTTTCCATCTATTTTGTTGCAGCTTGCTTCGACTGGGGAAGAAACTGGTGAATTAGATGACCTTTTAGATAGGGCAGCTGTTTATTATCAAAAGCAAGTGGATGCATTGGTTGATCGAATGACGACTCTTATTGAACCTCTTTTAATTCTATTAGTTGGTGCTGTTATCGCGCTTATGGTTGTTCTGACTTATCTGCCTGTCTTTCACTTAGGTTCAGCTCTTCAATCGGGTCTGTAGATAATGATACTACTTTCCATACCTTTTGCTTTTCTTTTTGGTTATTTAATAAAGCGTGTAATAAATTGGCTAGAAATAGACGGGTTCAAGATAAAAGAAAGTAACTTTATACTAGATATTCTTTTAGTTTTACCATTCTCTTGGGCTTATGCAAATCTTCAACCTACAGAAGTCATCTCATTTTCATTGATGTCTGCAGTATTATTTGGGATTGCCTATGTCGATTATAAGACATTTCAAATACCTCTTATTTTTATTATCATTGGTGTAACTATAACTGTTTTTAATGTTTATATAAAAAATATTTATTTAACGGCAGCTCTTTGGGGAATTTTTGTTGGAGCTGTAATACCTCTTTTAATCCTTGCAGGAATGTGGGTTATTACCAAAAGACAAGGAATGGGTTTTGGAGATATTCAACTAGGATTTGTTTTAGGTGCTTGGCTAGGACCTATGAGAATGGCTTTAACATTATTTTTTGCATCTTTCTTAAGTTTGCTAACCTGGATAGCCGTTTCTATATTTAAGGGTTTTGATAAGGATAGAGCGATTCCAATGGCGCCTTTTTTAACTATAGCTGCTATGAGCATTTATATTGGAAGCTTTTACTACCCAAATTTTTTTTATTTATTGATTACTGATTAGAGGTTTATATGAAATATTTTTTAAAGTTTTTAACATTAACGAGTTTTTTAAGTTTATCTACAGCAGCAGAGAAATTACCTGATATTAAATACAATGGTTTTCATGTCTCTAGTAGTCTAAATGAAAAAAAAGTACATTTTAACAACTATGGATATGAGCTAAAGCAAATTAATCAAAATGGTATTAATTATATAAAGCCAGTTATGAAAGATGCCGGATCTGTTTCTAATCCTGGTGAACCGTATTTACCTACAGTTTCTACAATGTATGCAGTTGATCCTGGTAAGAAGTTTGAAGTTCAAGTAATTATTAACGAGATACAAGTATTACAAAATATAGATATTCTACCACTTGAGGGATGGGAGGCTGAGCTAACGGGAAATGCCACAAAAGGTGATTCATACAACCAAAATAGTTCTTTCCCTGCAAATATTGCAAAAGCATCAGAGCCAATTGTAATGAGAGATTTGGTCATGATTCAAGTTTCATTAACACCATTTCAATACAACCCTATTTCAAAAGAATTGACAATTATTCAAAATGCTGAAATTATCCTTGTCGAAGCAGAAGATGTTGATGCTCCTTTTATTCCTCAAAAGAGATCAAAAGAATTTGAAGTCCTTTTTGAATCTTTAGTGGTTAACTATAGTATGTTAAATAGAGAGGATGTAGAGTATCAGCGACCTGCTATTCTTTATGTCTTGCCTAATAATATTGGGAATTTATTTGGTACTATCGAACAATTAATGGATTGGAAAAAACGTATAGGTTATGACGTTCAATTTGTCTCCAGCTCCAATGTTGTTAATAACAGAGAAAATTTGAAAGATTATATTGAAAATGCTTATGAAAATTGGGAAAACCCTCCTGTTCATGTCAATATTGTAGGTGATGTAACAGGTTCTTATGACATCCCTACGTGGACAGAAACCATGAGTGGTTATAATGGCGATGGTGATCATCCTTACTCGACTCTTGAAGGTGGAGACAATTTCCCTGAGGTCTTTTTGGGGCGCCTTTCCTTTGAAACCAGCTCACATTTAAACACTATTGTTAGTAAAACTTTAAATTACGAGTCAAACCCGTATATGAGTGAAAACTGGTTTGAAAGAGCTTGTCTTGTTGGTGATCAAAGTACTTCTGGAATTTCATGTATTATAACAAATGAAGCTATTCACGAAATTCTTGACCTTGTGGGTTTTGAAGAAGTCAATACAGTTTATAGTGGCTCTTTCCCAAGCCAAATGCAATCGGGTATAACAGAAGGTGTCTCCTTCTTTAATTATAGAGGTTTTTATGGTGTAAGTGGTTTTGATAATAATGATGTAAATGGTACTTCAAATGGTTTTATGCTTCCTGTTGCTACTGTAATAACCTGCGGAACTGGATCATTTGGAACAGATGAAGCTCTTTCCGAAACCTTTATTAGAGCCGGTACTGCATCAAACCCTAAGGGTTCTGTTGTATGTATTGGTACTGCGACTACTGGAACACACACAATGTTTAATAATATTGTTGATATGGGATTCTATTACGGATCTTTAGTGAAAAATATTAATTCTGCTGGTGGTGCGTTAATGTATGGTAAGATGATGTTGTATCAGAACTACCCCGATAATCCAAATAATTTTTCTGATATTTTTGTACATTGGAATAGTTTAATGGGAGAATCTTCTCTGCAGATGTGGAGTGCTTTTCCCGTAATGACTAATGTTGAACATCCTTATGCATTACCAAAGGGTACAAATTTTATAGATATTGATGTTAGTAAAGATTTAGGGATGGTTGAAGATGCCTGGGTTACTATTTTAATGGATGGTGAAATCCTTGAATCTGGTTATACCAATAATCAAGGTTTTGTTCGTTTACCTATTAATTCAACTCAGACTGGTGAGGTCTTAGTCACTGTGACGAAAAAAAACCATTATCCATATCAAAGTTCATTCCAAATCTATGATCCAGGTGTTTCTGTAAATCTTTCAGAAAATTCATATTCAATTATTGATGATAATAGTGGGAGCTCAGTAGGGAACTCTAATTCAGTTGTAAATAGTGGTGAAACTATCGAATTGTATGTCTCAGCGACTAATTATGGTTCAGAAGATGCAACCGGAGTCGTTGGTCAAATAAGTTCTACAAGTAATCAGTTTTCAATTGATCCTTCAAGTAATTCTTCTAGCTTTGGAGATCTCTATTCTGGAGGTAGTGGTACTTCAACTGAACCATATATTCTTTTATTGGAAGATGGGATTGAAGATGGAACAAACCTTAATATTATTATTGATTTTGTTGATAATGATTTGAATACTTTTAGTGGTATCCTTAATATATTTGTTTCAGGAAATAAGCTTGTTGCGAGCGATCTAGATATCTTGGGTACAGGAACAGAAGTTTTAATACCAGGCAATTCTTCTCCTCTAAAAATTGCATTGGACAATAATGGTACGACCATTGCCCAAACAATTACAGGAACCATAACCTGCGCTTCTCCATTTATTGAGATAATTGATAACTCTGGCTCTTGGTCTTCAATTACATCTGGTGGTTCAGCTTTTAATGGGGACGATTATTTTGAAATTAGTGCTTTAGAAGAAACTATACCTGGTGCTTTAGCATATTTAATTGTTAGTATTGAAACAAATGATGGATACACCTCAAATTCTCTAGTACCTATTCAGATTGGTATACCAACAGTAAATGACCCAGTGGGGCCAGATACCTATGGTTATTATATATACGATAATGAAGATATCGACTATCTACTTGCTCCAACATATAATTGGGTTGAGATAGATGAACGAGAAGGTGGTCCAGGTACTCATTTAAGTGCTTTATCTGATAATGGTAATAATCAAGATGACGTTGAAGTCGTGACACTACCCTTTACGTTTAAGTTTTATGGTCAAGACTATAACCAAATATCTATATGTTCAAATGGTTGGATTGCTATGGGGCAAACGACCATGGAGTCATTCAGGAATTATACAATGCCAGGTGTAGGTGGACCAGGAGCTATGATTGCTGTATTTTGGGATGATCTAAAAACCTCAAATGGTGGCCGAGTATATACTTGGTATGATCAGATAGAAAAAAAGTTCTATATAGAGTGGTCGGAGGTTCGTACCTATCAAAATAATTCAGTTGAAACATTTCAAGCCGTTTTATATGATCCGAGCTACTACTCAACTCCAACAGGAGATGGTGAAATCTTATTACAATATAAAGAATTTAATAATACATCATATGGGGCATATAGCTGGGATCAAATCCATGGAGATTATAGTACCATTGGAATTGAAGATCATACTATGACAGATGGGCTTCAATACACTTTTAATAATACCTATCATTCTGCAGCGCATAGTCTGTCTGATGAAACATCTATATTTATTACAACTCGAGGAAGTGATATCAGACTTGAAGGAGATTTAAATTATGACGAAGTCGTAGATGTTTATGATTTAATGCTTCTTGTTGATTTCAACCTTGGCTATGAAGGAGAAGTAAATCCATTTTTTGCTGATATAAATGGTGATGGTATGGTTAATGTTATGGACCTCATATCCCTGATTCGAACGGTGATGAGGTACGAGCAGTAACTTTTTCATAATAACTTTTAATATATATTATGATGCCCCTACTACTTTTAGGTGCTCTAGCTTTAACTTTATGTATAGCGGGGTTGCTTGAATACCAATTTCACCTTCAGTCATTAAATTCAATACCGTTACGTATTCATGTTAATGGTACCAGGGGGAAGTCTAGTGTTACCCGACTTGTAGCCGCAGGTCTAAGAGAAGGTGGTTTAAAAACTTTTGCAAAAACAACTGGTACTGCTCCTAGGGTTATTGATTCCGAAGGAAAAGATCGTATTATTCACAGACTTCGTCTACCATCCATTGGCGAGCAGGTTCGATTGCTTCGCTATTTTTCTGGGGAAAGTCCAGACGCCGTTGTAATGGAGTGTATGGCTGTTCAACCTCAGTATCAATGGATTGCTGAACATCAAATGGTTAAATCGCATATTGGAGTCATTACAAACGTAAGGCCAGACCATCTTGAAGAAATGGGACCAACAGAAAATGATGTAGCATATTCATTGTCTAATACGATACCAGTTGGAGGGACTTTTATTACTGGAGAAGACCAAAAACCTGATCTTCTAGAATCGATTGCAAAACAAAATGGATCAGAGTTTATCAAATCCGATGAATCATCAATAACTCAAAAAGAATTAAAATTATTTACTTATATAGAGCATCCTTCTAATGTAGCAGTTGCATTGGATGTTTGTAGATTAGCTGGGGTTGATAGAGCTGTTGCGATGACAGGAATGCACAAAGTTCAACCAGATGTAGGTGCTTTGGTAGCGTGGAAATTGAGGGCAAAAGAAAAAGAGTATCAATTTATTAATGGGATGGCGGCAAATGATCCTGTATCTACGTTGCAAATTTGGAAATTTGTATCTGATAGATATCAAAACAAAAATAAATCCTGTATCTTTTTTAATTCTAGAGATGATCGTCCATTAAGAACAAAACAAATGATTGAATTAACTCTGAAAGATATTAAACCGGATAATTTTATTATACGTGGTAATAAAATTCAAACGGTAGTTGACAAATTTATTTTCCATTCTCCATCAACAATTGTAAAAATAATCAAATTAAATGATGCTCTTGATGATGCTATAGATCTAATAAAAGACCTACCTTCTAAAAGTCTTATTTACGCAATAGGAAATCAAGTAGGGGCTGGGCAAGAAATTTTAGAAAAAATTTCAAAGTTAAAATATCATGATTGAAGTAAGTATTGGTCTGGGAATAGTTTTAAGCCTTGTCCTCTCTGAGACATTAGGTGTTACGGCTGGCGGTATTATTGTTCCTGGATATGTTTCATTATACCTTCATCAGCCTTCCCAAGTGCTTGCAACTTTCTTTGTCGCAATATTGGTCTGGGGTATTATTCAGGTCTTAGGAAAAGTCATGTTCTTGTATGGGAAAAGAAGAATTGTTTTAGCTCTGATTTTGGGATTTTTCTTTGGGTATATATCCAGGAATTTTATTTTTATCCAAGATGATTTAGGTTCCGTAGCGGTAATTGGTAATATTATTCCTGGTCTTATTGCAAACTGGATGGACCGTCAGGGAATAGTTAGGACTTTATCGGTTGTTTTATTAACTGCTGTTGTTGTTAAACTATCTGTTATTCTACTTTTTGGCGGTGTTCTGTTTGAATAATTATAAAAAACAGCCATTTATACCGGCTATTCAAAAAACTTCAACATTGGTATTCTTGGCTTTCTTGAGCTTGATCTGTTTTATTCTTGCAATTAGCATGAAGACGATTGATGTCTCTCCATCATATAAAGATAAAGTGACTTCTGCAAAACTAATGAAAAATGCTATGCATGCTTTAAAAGATTATAGAATGGAGCAAAGTGTTTTTATCGATATTGAAAATGATCCTAATGAAACAGGATTAGTTGGTGGCCCTTTTAGCTTAATAACAACCGATGAAGGTGACTTAGATGCTAAGCTAACAACCCTTGATCCTAATTTTTCTGCCGTAATTGTAGATCTTATGTACCAATTAAATCTTCAAAGAAATGATACGGTAGCTGTTTTAATGACCGGTTCTATGCCAGGAGCCAATATTGCGGTACTCACAGCATGTAAAGCTCTTGGTTTATTTCCTATTAGCATCTCTAGTCTCGGGGCCTCCCAATGGGGAGCAAATCAAGTAGATTTTACTTGGCTTGATATGGAAAAAATCCTTTTTGATAAAGGATTTATTTCATCGACGAGTATTGCTGCCTCTATTGGTGGCAGAAATGATATGGGTAGGCTTCTTTCTCCTCAAGGAAGATCAATCATTCTAGAAAATATAAATCGTCATAATATTCCTGTCATTAAAAAGAAAAGGTTGGCTGAAAACATTAATGAAAGAATGGACTATTTTAAAAAATATCAATCAATTGATTCTTATAAAGCTGTAATAAATGTTGGTGGAGGTGTCGCTAGCCTTGGTACTAGTTTCAATTTAAAATTATTACCACCTGGTGTTGTGAATCGTTCCAGTATTAATACGATTGGTAACCCAGGAGGAATTGAAGGTGTTTTTTCAAAATTTATCAATTCTAATGTTTTAGGACTTCATGTGCTTAATATTAGACCTCTTATAGAGCAATTTAAAATGCCTTTCGCACCAATACCTTTGCCAGAGATTGGAACAGGTAGTCTGTATGCGATTGAGAGATATAATCTATGGGTTGCTTCTTTTTGCCTTCTCATAGTTTCAGGAAGTGTAGTCCTAGTTGGAATTCAAAGTAAACGAAAAATAAAAGAACATTTAATACAACATGAACCAGATAGTTTATTATAAATTTTTATCGATAATCCTATTTTTCTCTTTTCTTTCTCCTTTAGAAGCAAAGCTTTTAAAGCCCAGTGAAAATGGTGAAGAGAAAGAGATCTTATTAGTTAAGTCAAAAAGAAGGCTTTATTACCCCGTAAAAAAAGAAGGCTTAGTTTTTAATTTAGAAGGTCCCTTGCGTTTAGAGTTCATTTCAAGATTACCAGTGCTTAAAAATAAAAAAAATAGTTATTCATTTTCCTATAGAATTCTAATAGATGAAGAAGATACTGTAAATGTTAAGCACAAATACAAAGTTCAAAAAAGTATTGAATCTGTTCAGCACCCTAAACATAATTATACATATTCAGGTAATTATTTTATCAACCTTAAAAAAGGTCAGCATAAAATTCAAATAATTAGTGACCAAAAACAAAAATATCCAACTTTAATTAGACTGGTTACAAAAGAATTTGAAAATCTAGGGAACAAAAGAAAGATTCTCTCACCGATGATTCATAAAAATGCGGTCTCTTTATTAACAGGAGATAAAAAAGTTGATTATTATGAATGTTCTTCAGCAATACCTCTACAAATTGAAGTAAATGGAAAAAAGACTCTTAAGATAATGAGTCGTCTAGAGTTTTCTCAATCTATGGGGCAAGAAGAATCATATAGAATTAGAGTGAGGGAAGGTCTCAAAGTTGTCGGTACTTACTATTTTAATACAGAAAGATCCTCAGCTTCACAAATATTAAAAAAGCCTACATTGGTACCAGGGAAATGGCGTTCATGCGAAATACCCGTGAAAAAAGGTAAGCATAGCTATTCAATTGAAGTTGCAGATAAGGGGAAAGTGGTACTTGCACGTTTTATCTTATATTAATGTCTTATTTTAAAATAAATATTAAAATTGTTCTATTTTTAGGGTTTCTAATGGCCTCGACACCTATAGAATACACTTTAGGTATTTCAACTGGATATGATAATAATGTAATGAGGTTTTCTGAAAAAGAATTTGAAGAAGCTGCTCAATCACCTGATATAATAGGGAGAGCCACTACATTTGATAGTTATATCTTAAAACTTAGCTTAAAAGCAAAAAAGACAATTTATAAACTCAGAAAAAAAGAAGTTCTTATTCAGAGTAATTTTAGTTTTTCAGATTATCGTAATAATGATAATAAACGATATTGGTCCGGAGGAGCAGATATTTCTTTTAAATGGGGATCTTATAAAAATATTAAATACTCCCTGCGTCATTTAAATAGCTACTATTTGAGACATTATATAAATAAAGATATTGGTAATAGTGTGTACTCGCCTTGTTTGTTTTCAGACAGAAACCAGAGTGTTGCTCTAAGTTATAAATTTAAAAAAAGAACGTGGTCGGTTATTACGATAGGGTATTTACAAAGGTACTATGATAAACCTTTTATTGAATTTGATTTAGATATTTTATATTTGAGGGCAAAACAAAATTTTAGAATCAAAAATTTGGGATCAATTGGTATTCAGTTTGAAAGTGGAAGGGCAATAAGTAATTCTAATGAAATCCCATTGAGACCGAGTAGCTTTGATCGCTCATACCGATCATCAGAGCTATATATTCCAATAGTCATTTCTAAAAATGTACTTTTTTTAGATGAAGTTGGAACATCCTATCGATCTGAAGTTAGGGAATATGATGCAGAAGATTTTAACGATCCTCTTCATTCTGGTCGAAGTCACAAAGACTCAAAATATGATTTTTGGATTAAAAAGAAAATTTCAAATGATTTAGCAGTTAAGTTCATGTCACGGTACCGAAATAGGCAAACAACCTCTTCCTACGATTGGGTTTCGAATCTTAAAAGCTTTAATCAACTACAAACATGGTTAAGTATTGAATGGGATATAGATTATGATAGATATTAAAAATAAAAAAATAAGTATTTTAGTCTTTTTATTTTTTTGGGGTTGTATGGAACCAAAGACTGAAGACCTTTGGTCTTACAAGGTACATGATGTTTTGCAGACAAACGGGTTTGCGAGAGATTTATCGTTAAGAAATGATACAGTTTTTATTGCAGCTGGTCAGTCAGGAATACAGGTCTGGGATCTTACTTCTAAAACAATTATCAATAGCTTTTCTGGTTATTATGAGGGTGGTACTTTTTTAGAATTTGAAGACTTATCCTTAATTGAGACTAATTCTAAAAATGATCTTATTTTTATCTCCGAATCGAACAAAGATGTAAAAATATTTAATTATGATGAGCTTGATAGTATAAGCTATAGAAACACAATTATGAGTGCCAAAACAAAAGAATTTAAGTCTTTTGCTACTACCCAAGATCAATTTGTAATGTATACCGCTGACAATGATGATGGGCTCAAATGGGGTATCTATGATTTAGATACAACAAATTTATTTGGTATTGAATTTATTGAATGGACTCCAAGTGGAGGTGCTGAAGTTTATACACCAGGTAAGTCTGAATGTATTGACTCAGATGGAACTTCTACTATTGTTATGGGAGTCGACCAATTAGGAGTAGAATTATTCTCAATAGATTCTTTGGGCGCTAGTCCAGTTTTGATTGGCCGAGTTGATACAGAGGGGAATGCTATAGGTGTTTCAATGACAGAGGATGGCGTATATGTAGCATGTGATAATGCTGGAGCTACCTACATCCCTAAGGAAAGTTTTTCCGCGAATGGTTCTTCTTATAGATTTGCTGAAGATTTAACAGTCAACCATATCTCTATTAATGGTACAACTGCAATTCTATCATTGGGTAGTAAAGGTATTGCTGCTTTTGATATCTCAGACCCAATGAACCCTATCGAAAAAGGTGTCTTTCCAGTTGGATATGTCTATAAAACAATATTTTGGAACCAAAACTTTCTTGTTTGTACTAGAGAAGGTTTAAGTATTATTGAAATTGAATTATAATTTATAAGTATGAAAAATTAAAGGAATTATTCATGAAAAGAATATTTATTATTGCTGTTTTAACACAGGTTCTGTTCTCTACAGGATTTGATTCTGAAGATGGTGCACCAATCAGGCAGGGAGTCCATATTGAATGGTATCGCACTTTAGCACCTGGTAATCAGGGAGAAGCGATCTTTGTTTGGTCCGATACACGTTTTGGGATGAGAAATATTTTCGCACATAAAATAAATCAAGATGGTGATCTTTTATGGGGGGATTTAGGTGCAACTGTAACCAACCTTCCTGGTCGGCAAGAAGATCCTGTCTCCATTACTGACGGAACAGGTGGGGCTTATGTCGCTTGGGTAGATTATAGGTTTGATGCTCAAGGTGATATTTTTATACAGCATATAAACTCTAATGGTGAAATTTTAATGGACCCCAATGGACTTGCACTCTCGCAAGTAAGTGGTAAACAAATATCCATCAATATGTGTACGGATAGCCTTGGAGGTGTTTTTGTTACTTGGCAAGATAAAAGAAGTGGGATAGATGATGATATCTATGGTACGCACGTCTCCTCAGAACACGAAATCTTAGCTCCAGGGTCGGGTTTACCTATTATTGTTGCAGGTGGTAACCAAAATGCAAAAACAATTGAATATTCAGGAAATAATACAGCATTTATTGCATGGGCAGATTTTAGAGAAGGTGCGAATGCAGATATCTATGGACAAAGGTTTGGCCTGGATATGACTATGCAATTTGAAGATACTGGTTTACAAATTGCAGGTTCAGAGGAACAAGAATTAAAACCACGAGCTACTTACGTTAATAATGGTGTCTCTTTCATTTGCTGGAAGCAAGGTGATGAAAACTCGAAAATCTTTTATCAATTTGTAGATACAAATGGTCCCGTTTTTGAAAGTGCAAAATCTATTTCTCTTAATGATGCTATTCAGACATCTCCACGTGTTAAAAGAAGCTCAATTGGCGAAATATTTGTGAATTGGAAAGATCTAAGAAATGATCCCATAAGTGGTGATCAATATTTTCAGAAAATAGATGTTAATGGTGACAAATTATGGGATGATGGTATTCGTTTAGATCTATCTGAAAATGCAGATTTTAGTGCGCGTTTTACACCTGATGCTAATGGCGGTATTAATGTGGTATGGGAGCGCGGTACATTTCCAGAAATAGATATCATGTATCAGAATATTATCTCAAATGGTTCGTATATAAATGAAAACCCTGTTACGATTTCAGAAGAGAGTGGGTATCAATATGCACCAATAGTAAGTGGCGATACTCAATTAGGTGGTTTATATATTATTTATGGTGATCAAGGAAATGGTAGTATTGATTTGAAAGTTCAAAAGATAGATTCTGATTTTAATACTGCT
>JAOLAV010000020.1 GCA_028338895.1 Fidelibacterota bacterium | reverse complement strand
CAGTATGATTATCAATTTATTTTTTATTTGTATTTATTATTTGAGTATAAAAACTTAAAAACATAGACAATATCTATTTTTTCAATGTTCTACTTCCGTTAAACTGACACATGAAAATAATGTATTTAAGAAACGTTTCAATTTAAATGTAATTTTAATAAGGGCGATTAGCTCAGTTGGTTAGAGCGCTACGTTGACATCGTAGAGGTCGGCGGTTCGACTCCGTCATCGCCCACAAATAACACATGAATGAATTAAAAATTACATTACCCGATAATTCTACTCGTATAGTAGAGAAAGGGTATACTCCTCAAGATGTTGCAAATGATATTGGACCAGGTTTAGCTAGATCTGTTGTTGTTGCAAAAGTTAATGAAAGTTTAAAAGATTTAAATATCCCTTTTACGGAAGATTGCCATTTAGAGCTTCTAACCGCTGAAACACCAGAAGGTCATAATACCTTATTACACAGTGCTGCTCACCTTATGGCTCAAGCAGTAAAGTTTTATTGGCCTGAAGCTAAACTTACTATTGGTCCTGCAATTGATAACCGATTTTATTATGACTTTGATGTTAAAGAGACATTCACGGATGATGATTTAGTTAAAATTGATTCTAAAATGCATGAGCTATCAAAAGAAGATTACCCGTGTATACGATGTGAGATTTCTAGAAAAGAAGCATATACTTTGTTTGAAAAAATGGGCGAAGATTATAAGCTTGAGATTTTAGAAGATATCGAAGATGAAGAACTACTCACTTCTTATAGTCAAGGTGACTTTATTGATTTATGTCGAGGTCCACATGTACCATCTACAGGAAAAATAAAATATTTTAAATTATTATCGACTTCAGGAGCATATTGGAGAGGCAATGAAAATAATAAGATGCTTCAGCGTATATATGGTACTGTTTTTCATTCTAAAAAAGCGTTAAAGAAATATTTGTTTTTACTTGAGGAAGCTAAAAAAAGAGATCACCGAAAGTTAGGTAAAGAGTTAAAACTTTTTACTTTTGATGATGAAGTTGGTTCCGGATTACCTCTATGGTTACCCAATGGTACGGTTATGATTGAAGAGCTAGAGACACTTGCAAAGGATACAGAGAGGAAAGCCTATTATGATCAAGTTAGAACACCGCACCTGACCAAAGGTTCTCTTTATGAGAAATCAGGTCATTTAGAGCACTATAAAGACTCTATGTATCCTGCTATGGATATAGATGGTACAGAATACTATGTAAAACCGATGAACTGCCCACATCATCATAAAATTTATGCTTCATCGCCAAAAAGTTACAGAGATTTACCTGTAAGGCTTTCTGAATACGGAACTTGTTATCGTTATGAAAAATCCGGACAATTATTTGGTTTAATGCGAGTAAGAAGCCTTCAAATGAATGATGCTCATATCTATTGCACAAAAGAACAATTTAAAGAAGAGTTTTTAGCCGTATGTAATATGTATTTATACTATTTTAAGATTTTTGGTATTGAAAAATATTCTATGCGCCTTAGTCTTCACAGTAAAGAAGGTTTAGGAAAAAAATATGTTAATGAACCACAGTTGTGGGAAAAAACAGAAAGATGGGTTCGTGAAGCATTGATTGAAGGAAAGTTTGATTTTGTGGAAGTTGTTGGCGAAGCGGCTTTTTATGGTCCTAAAATTGATGTTCAAGTATGGAGTGCTATTGGAAAAGAATTTACTTTAGCCACAAATCAGGTTGATTTTGCTGTACCAAAGAAATTTAATCTTACCTATAAAGACGAAAATGGAGACGATCAAACACCACTTTGTATTCATCGTGCTCCACTTGGTACACATGAAAGATTTATTGGATTCCTCATTGAGCATTTTGGAGGTAACTTCCCGCTTTGGTTAGCGCCAATTCAGGTTGTGGTTCTACCTGTTTCAGATAAAGTTATTGCTTATTCTGAAAAAGTAGTTTCTTTTTTGAGAGATCTAAATATTAGGGTTAAGTTAAATGACCGTCCTGATAAAATTGGTTCAAAGATTAGACAAGCAGAGATTGATAAAATTAATATTATGTTAATTGTAGGAGAGAAAGAAGAAAGTAATCTCTCGGTCTCGATTAGAAGAAGATTTGATGGGGATATGGGTAAATTATCTCTTAATGATTTAAAGAATTTATTAGTAAGTGAAATATCAAATAGGAGGTTAACTCATAGCTAAAAAGCAAAAGCAACGTTTAAATAAAGATATTACTTTATCCGAAGTAAGATTAGTTGGTGTAGGTGGAGAGCAGTTAGGTGTTGTTCCCATTGAAGTTGCATTAGAAAAAGCCCAAGATGCTGGTTTAGATCTTATGGAGGTCTCGCCTAATGCGAAACCACCTGTATGTAAGATTTTAGATCATGGAAAACTAAAGTATGAAGAAAAAAAGAAACAACAGATTAATAAGAAGAAACAGCATGTTGTAAAATTAAAAGAAATTCGACTTAGACCTAGAATTGAAGATCATGACTTAATGACTAAGCTAAATCATGGTAGGAAATTTCTTCTGGCAGGAGCTAAGTTAAAGATAACGTTGATGTTTAGAGGGCGTGAGTTATCACGAATAGATTTAGGAAAATTAGTTATGAACAGAGTTTTAGAAGAATTGGCAGATGTGGCTGAGGTCGAAAAGGATATTCCTTTAGAAGGCCGACGCATGTCAATGATCCTTAATGCTAAATAGGAGTACTGGATGCCTAAAATGAAAACAAGGCGCGGAGCCGCAAAGCGGTTTAAAATCACAGGTTCCGGCAGGATTAAACGAAACAAAGCAAACCATAGACATATGCTAGTACGCAGATCAAATAAAGCGAAACGTAAAATGAGGCAACCAGGTGTACTTGCCCCAGGCGATCGTAAACTTGTGAAAGCGATGCTATGCGTCTAACAACTGGAGACGATAAATGCCTAGAGCAAATAGTTCCGTACCACGACATCGTCGTCATCGGAAAATCGTCAAGCAGGCCAAAGGCTACTATGGTGCCCGGAGCCGCACATTCAAATCTGCAAAAGATGCAGTGGTCAAAGCAGGACTTTACGCTTACAGAGATAGGCGTCAGAGAAAGCGGATGTTCCGCCGACTCTGGATCACTAGGATTAATGCAGCGTGTCGGCTAAACGGTACTACGTATTCTACCTTTATAAATGGTCTCAAGACGAAAGGTATTGACTTAGATCGGAAAATTCTCGCTGATATGGCCGTGAATGACCCGCAAGCCTTTACCACATTGACAGTATCAGTTAAATAACTGTAATGTCGATGCAGGAACAACTCGAATCGGTCAGAAAATCTTTTCTGACCGATCTCGAATCCTTTCCGGATAACTCAACTGGTTTACAAGATTTAAAAACTAAATACCTAGGTCGAAAAGGACAAGTTGCTAGTTTATTTACTCATTTAGGTAAGGTTGATAATGCTGATCGTCCAAAATTTGGTCAATTATTAAATTTATTAAAAAATGAATTACAATCTTTATACGATAAAAAAGAATTATCTATCTCGGCAAAAGATGCTTCATCAAATAGACCTTATATTGATATTACATTACCTGGAAGGTCACCCTCGAATGGTTCAATTCATATTTTAGAGCAAACTTTATTAGAAATAAAAGAAATTTTTAAATCTATTGGTTTCAATATTGCCTATGGTCCTGAGGTAGATGACGATTATCATAATTTTACCGCTCTAAATGTACCAGAGCATCATCCTTCACGAGATATGCAGGATACTTTTTTTATTGATCCTCAAACGGTGCTTAGATCACACACATCTAATGTTCAAATTCATTTAATGGAAACATCAGATCCTCCATTAAGATTTATAGTTCCTGGGCGTGTTTATAGAAACGAAGCTATCGGGTATAAAAGTTATTGTTTATTTCATCAAGTAGAAGGTATCTATATAAATCAAAATGTTACTTTCTCTCAATTAAAAGGATGCATCGAATATTTTGTTAAAAAAATGTTTGGTCCTAAGAAAAAGATGAGGTTCAGACCTTCTTTTTTTCCTTTCACTGAACCAAGTGCAGAAGTTGACATGTGGGACGATGAGAAGAACCAGTGGATGGAGATTTTAGGCTGTGGAATGGTTGATCCTGCTGTTATTTCTAACGTTGGGTATGATCCTGGAAAATGGAAAGGGTTTGCTTTTGGAATGGGCGTAGAAAGAATAGCTATGCTTAAACATAAGATAAATGATATCAGATTATTTTACAACGGTGATGTACGGTTTTCGGAGCAGTTTTCATGATTGTATCATTTGATTGGTTAAAAGATTTTACACAGATTGATGAATCAAGAGAAGAATTAGCTGAAATATTATCTAGTATTGGTTTAGAAGCTGAAATTAAACCATTTCCTGATATTCTGCCTGGTGTCATTATTGGTCTAGTTGAAAATACCATTAAACACCCAGATGCAGATAAGTTAAAAGTTTGTACAATTAATGATGGTGTTAAAACACACCAGGTAATTTGTGGAGCCCCAAATATAAAAGCGGGACAAAAAATACCTTTTGCAACTGTGGGATCAGTTCTTCCTGGTAATTTTAAAATAAAAAAAGCAAATATTCGTGGAATTGATTCTTTTGGAATGGTTTGTTCTGAACGTGAATTGAATATTACAGATGAGCACGAAGGAATAATGGTTTTACCCGATGGCTTAAAAATTGGCGAAAATTTCATGACCTCTTATGGTTATAAATTCTCTTCAATTGAGATAGATATTACTCCTAATAGACCTGATGCATTTTCACATTATGGTGTTGCTCGAGACTTAGCAACATATAAAAATAATCCTTTAAAACCTTTGAAAATTCAAAATGCTAAGGGAAAAAATCTTGAAGAGATAACTATATCTATTGAAAATCAAGAAGATTGTCCAAGGTATATAGCTGGTGTAGTAAATAACATTATAGTCGGACCAAGTCCAGCTTGGATGGTTGAAAGACTTAAAGCTTCGGGGTTAAGGAGTATCAATAATGTAGTTGATATCTCTAATTATGTTTTACTCGAGATAGGGCATCCAACTCATATTTTTGACAGTAAAAAAATAAAAAATAAAGAAATCCTTGTTCGAAGAGCAAAAAAAAATGAAAACTTGCAAACTTTAGATGGTAATAATTATGAATTAACCATTGAAAATTTAGTAATAGCGAATAGCAATGATCCTATAGCTCTTGCTGGTGTTATAGGCGGAATGAAGTCATCGGTAACACTAGATACAAAATCAGTTCTTATCGAAAGTGCTTATTTTGACCCGATTACCATAAGAAAGAGTTCTAAAGTTTTATCGTTATCCACAGATGCATCAAAACGATTTGAGCGTGGTTCCGATCCAAATGTATGTGATAAGGCTTTTCATCGTATTGTGCAATTACTTCAAGATTTAGCAGGGGGTGAGTTAGTATCTAGAATGATAGATATATACCCAAATTCTATTAAAAAACAAAAAATCAAACTAAGAAAATCAGAAATATTTTATGTTCTTGGTTTGGATATTGCAATGGAGAATGTTGAAAATATTCTTGCAGGACTGGAAATAGATTTTGAAAAAAAAATCGATAGTTGGATTTGTAAACCGCCAACATTTAGACCTGACATTACCAGAGAAATTGATTTAATCGAGGAAGTTGCCCGTATATTTGGTTATAATAATATTCCCATAGATAATTCAATAAATGGTAATTATAACTTTTTAGAATCTGACTCTGAGAATAAATACGATTTTATAAGAAATTATTGTGCTGGTTTGGGTTTTCATCAAATCTATTCAAATTCTTTACAAAATGAAACTGATTCACATCGATCTGATTTAATACCTGTTAAAATGTTAAATCCTTTAAGTCGAGACATGGCTTTTTTGCGCACTCATTTAATTATAGGTTTAATTACTTCTGCTATTTTTAATATCAAAAATGGTACTAATAATTTTAGATTATTTGAATTAGGGAATACACACCAACAATTAAAAGCTGGTTTAGAAGGTGTTTTAGAATCCAAGCATTTTGCTGGTATTATTTTTGGTAAAAATAGTATGGATAGTATTCATGGAGAAGGCACTTTTGAAGATCTTTATAGTTTAAAGGGTATTTTGAGCTTTATATTCGAAATTAAGTTTAATACAAAACTAGAATATAAAGAGGAGTCATTTAATTGTTTTGATGGTTCTTATGCCATTTTTATAAATCGCCAAAAAGTAGGCTATATGGGTAAAATATCAGATTCCATGACATCTGATATTAAAATTAATAAAAGTTCTTTATACGGATTTGAAATCAATCTTGAACCAATAAAGGGTATGTTAAATCGTAATAATAAATTTAAAGAAATTAATTTATATCCTGAGATAAATAGAGATTTAAATCTTGTATTATCTTCTAATCAAGATGCTGGTGATATTGTTAAACTCATTTCTAAAGTTGGGAAAAAGTTAATAAAAAAAATAACACCTTCTAATTTATTTAATAATTCCGAAACGTTAGGTTTAAACTTGAAAAGCTTAACTTTTTCAATTGTTTTTCAACATCCATCTAAAACACTTGAAGATAAAGATGTAAACCCAATTATAGATGAAATTATACGTGTTGCTGAAAAAGACTTTCTTGCTAAATTAAGAGTATGAAAGATATCTCATTACTTAGTGAACTTGAAGTAAAAGTAAGACAGTTGGTTTCGACTCTTGAAAAGGAACGTGAGAAAAATACTGAATCTGAAGTTTCTATTAAAGTATCTAAAAAATTATCACAGGTTGAAACCAAAGTAAATAATCTTATTAATCTTATTAGTCAGTTGGAGGATTCCTGATATGTCTGAAGAAAGTAATCAAGTACAAATTTCTATCTTTGGGCAAGAGTATTCAGTTAAAGCTCCTGCAGATCCTGAATACATAAAAAAAATAGCCGAATTTTTAGATGAGAAAATGCGAGAGGTGCAATCTGGTTTTTCAACGACGCAGTCATCAACCAGAATAGCAATTTTAGCTGGTATGAACATAACTGATGAATTATTTAACTCTAGGCAATCCGGTGATTCTGTCAACAATGATGTCGAACAGAAAATTAGTTCATTAATTGAACTGATTGATGAAACAATTTAAAACATAAGCTAACTAAACAATATGAAAGAACCATTAATCCTTTCAGGAAAGGATGTTAGTGCTCATGTTTATGATTCACTTTTAGAACGTATTAAAAAATTATCTAAAAAAAAGTGTACACCGGGATTAGCTGTCGTGCTAGTCGGTGAAAATCCTGCTTCTCAAGTTTATGTCAGATCTAAGACAAGGATTTTTAAGAAATTCAACCTCTTTACTAAAACCTATCAATTAGAATCAAGTATTAAATCAGAAGAACTTCTTCTTTTAATTGAAAAGTTGAATAATAATCCTCTTTATCATGGCATTTTAGTTCAATTACCATTACCAAAGCATATTAATTCCTCAGATGTAATAAATACAATTTCGCCTAAAAAAGATGTTGATGGTTTTCATCCTGAAAATGCAGGGCTTTTGTCTATAGGTAAACCGCGTTTTATTCCGTGTACCCCAAAAGGAATTATGAAAATATTAGAATTCTATAGAATTAATTTAGATGGTAAACATGTAGTGGTTGTAGGAAGAAGTAATATAGTTGGTAGGCCAATTTCTATCCTTACAAGTCTTAAAACAAAAGGAGCAAATGCAACTGTTACTACCTGTCATTCAGGAACGCCTAACATTAAAGGATTTACCTTAATAGCTGACGTTATAGTAGTGGCTTTAGGTGTACCTAATTTTTTAGATAGTTCAATGATAAAAAAAGGATGCACAATAATAGATGTCGGGATCAATCGTGTAAACTCAAATAATGAAAAAGGTTATAAACTAATCGGAGATGCTAACTTTGAAGACTTAAAAAATGAAGTTTCTTCTATTACACCAGTTCCAGGAGGTGTTGGCCCAATGACTATAGCGATGTTAGTAGAAAATACAATTGAGGCTGCTGAAAACAATTTATTTATATAATTTTTTTTATAATGCAGCTAAATAGTCGATATTTCATTTTTTCCTTTTCATAATTATATATTCTATTACATTATTTCATTAGTAATATTTTGGTATGTTTATTTTACTGTTTACATGCGCCCGTAGCTCAGATGGATAGAGCGTTAGATTCCGGTTCTAAAGGTCACAGGTTCGACTCCTGTCGGGCGTACTTATATAGCGCTAAATAATAAGGATGTCTCATAAAAAATAAATATCAAATCGTAGGTATTCTTATCTGTATAATGATTTCACTTTTTAGTTTGTTTTTAAGTGAATTCTTGGGTTTAGCTTTATTTGGATTTTCTAAAAGTCCAATTTCTTCCATAACCATTGCAATCTTTATTGGTTTATTAATTGGAAATACTTTTAAAAGAATCTCTATTTTTGATATGGGATTTCAATTCTGCATTAAAAGTCTATTAAAAATAGGTATAATTTTATTAGGTATTAAACTAAGCTTTTCAGATATATTAAATATTTCATATAGTTCTTTAGTTGTTGTTATTCCTTGTATTCTCATCACACTTTTTTCAGTTCTTTTATTAGGTAAATATTTTAAAATTCCTAAAAGATTGTGTATATTGATTGGTGTTGGTACAAGTATCTGTGGTGCAACAGCCATCGTTGCAACAGCTCCGGCTATAGAGGCTGAGCAGGAGGAGGTCTCATTCGCTATCGCAAATATTACACTCTTCGGCTTATTTGCTATGTTAACCTATCCTTATTTATCAAATTTTTTATTTTCTAATAATTCTTTAGCTGCAGGGTTATTTTTAGGATCTTCAATTCATGATACATCGCAAGTAACAGGTGCAGCGATGGTATATAATGAACAGTTTAGTGACAAAGAAGTATTAAATATTGCAATTGTTACAAAACTAATACGGAATACGGCCATGGCAATTATAATCCCATTTATTGCAATAAGATATAAAGGAAAGAATAAAAATAATAAAAAAAGTAAATTAATTGACCTAAAGCAATTTCCTTTATTTATTTTAGGATTTGTTTTTTTTGGTCTGTTTAGATCTATAGGTGACTATATTTTAAATACAAATGATATTGTATTCGGATTTTTAAATCTTGTTCAATGGGATTATTTAATTTATTTATTATCTATGATTTCAAAATTTCTTTTAACCGTCGCAATGTCAGCTGTTGGAGTTACAACTAATTTAAAAAACCTTAAAAAAATGGGTATTGAAATATTTTACTTTGGTTTTATTGTAGCTATTTTAGTTGGTTTATTAAGTTTCTCAATTATTCGTATTTTTATATTATGAAATACATATTACTATTATTTAATCTTTCATTTCTATTATCAGGTCCATTAAAACTTGAGGAAGTGGAAAGTTTTTTAAATGCTAAGTATGAAGGGGACACAAGTGCTGTCGTTGCATTTATTTCTGATGAGTTTCAATATCTAAATACTCCTTATGTAGGACTTGGTATAAAAGCATTTTACGTTGATGGTAGTCTTTTAGTTACGGAATTAATTAATGAATCAATTCGTAATCAAATTTCTATTGGAGATCGTATATATGAGTTTAATAATAAAGTCGTGACGCCAGACGGTCTTTTTACGAAAGGACCAGTAGGTCAAATCCAAAAGCTACTTTTAACAAAAATGAACGATACTCTTTTTACCGAAATTAAAATCCCTCTTTCGATGCAGCAGCAAAAAGAAAACTCTGAATCTTACCTTAATTCTATAATAGAGTATTCTAAAATATGGTATGAGTACGATATTATTATTCATGATTATTTTTCTAAAAAAGATAAAGTCTTTGTACATTATAGTTGGGAAGGATCGAAAGAAGAAAATTCAGAAGTTTATCATTTTACTATTATTGAAATACTTACTCTAGAAAAGAAAACTGGTTTAATAAAAAAGATAGAATCTCTTTGGAGTGAATATCAATTTAGAAATCAATTTAAATAGATTTAATTTCATTTAATATTTCATCATATATGTTAGGATTAGCAATTAATATATTATTGTCTTTTCTGATATCATATGGATTACCACTTAGATTAGAAACAATACAACCTGCCTCTTTGGCTATTAAAATTCCTGCTGCGGTATCCCAAGGTTTTAAATCATATTCCCAAAAGCCATCAATCTTTCCATCTGCCACATGGCATATATCGATAGCCGCGGCACCTAACCTTCTTACACCCTGTGTAAGGTTTGTGAAATGTTTAAATAAAATCATATTTTTTTCCCATAAATCTTCATGTACGTACCCAAAACCAGTTGTTAATAAGGAATTGATAAGTCTTTTTGTTGAAGAACATTTAATACTTTTTCCTTCGCACCAAACACCTTCTGATTGAATAGCAGAATAAAGTTTTATATTTGGCATTTCAAGTACAACCGAAATTAAAGGGATATTCTTATGTAAAAGACCAATTGAGACTGCAAAAGAAGGATATCCATGTACAAAATTGGTTGTACCATCTAAAGGATCAATAATCCATAAAAATTCTGATTCTATATTATTAAAACCAGACTCTTCAGCTAATATACGATGAGAAGGAAAAAATGACCTTATTATAGATTTTATTAAAACCTCTGATGCACGGTCTGTTTTTGTGACTAGATCAGTTTTGCCTTTGCGATCAATAATTTTAGGCTGACTAAGTGCCTCCATAATTAGATCTGATGATGCTAGTGCTGCTTCAACAGCTACTTCTAAAAATTTATCTTTATTTGTAAGGGACATGGTCTTTAGAAAAATATTCTTTTGTTAAAACCTTAAGTGTACCAATCAATAGAATTATAGAAATTAAATTTGGAAAGGTCATAATCCCTAAGCATGCATCACCAAAAGCCCAAACAGTTTCAAGTTCAGCAATTGCACCTATAAAAACAAATAAAACGTAGACATATAAATATGGTTTGATTGCTTTTTCACCGAATAAGTACACAGCTGCTCTATTTCCATAGAATGACCATGCAATAGCTGTAGAAATAGCAAATAAAAGTACGGAAAGCGTAACAATTTTGTCACCAAAACTTATAATAAAAGATAAACCATTTTTAAAAGCAAGAGATGTTAACAAGCTACTATTTAATAATTGCCGTCCTTGAAATATTCCTGATTCAATAGCTGCTTTTGCTTGATCAGCAGATGATGATGTAATGTTAACAAAAAATTCTGTGTGTTTCCATGCGCCTGTAGATATAATTACCAATGCTGTCATAGTGCATATAATTAAAGTATCGATATATGGACCCAACATAGCAACAGCACCTTCTCTAACTGAAAAATTAGTTTTAGCAGTACTGTGAGCAATTGCTGCAGATCCTTGACCAGCTTCATTGGAATATAAACCTCTTTTAATACCCCATAACATGGTCATTAATATACCACCACTTGTTCCTGCAACTGTAGCGGGGGGATTAAAAGCCATAGTAAAAATAAGAGAAAAACTTTCTGGTATTTTATCAATATTGGATAAAATAATAATAGAAGCGGCAGAAACATATATTAAAGCCATAAATGGAGCAAGAAGACCTGTAACTGTCCCAATTCTATTAATCCCACCAATTACTACTGAACCAACTATTATAGCCATTAAGATACCAATTATAAACTGAAAGATAGACAACTCAAAACCATTCCATATTTCATGTTTAAATGTGATAGGGTGGACGGATCCTATTACATTTGATACTTCAGAATATAATTGATCTGATACTGTAAAAGACTGAATTGCATTTCCTGTTGCAAAGGAACAAATTACGGCAAAAGCAGCGAATGATACAGCCATCCATCGCCAATTCTTTCCTAGGCCATTTTCAATTGTATACATGGGGCCACCAGCAGTCTTACCTAATGCATCCATTTCTCTATATTTTAAGGATAGAGTACATTCAGCAAATTTTAAAGTAGTTCCAAAAAATGCAGTTACCCACATCCAAAAAACAGCTCCTGGTCCACCATAGTAAATAGCCGTAGCTACTCCTGCGATATTTCCAATTCCAACAGTTGCAGACAATGCAGTGGTAAGAGCTTTGAAATGGTTGAGGTCACCTTCGTCATTTGGATTATCATAAAGACCTCTAGTTACATTAATCCCATGTTTTAAATATTTTATCTGTGGAAAGCCAAGCTGTAAAGTTGTATAAACACCAGTTCCAACTAAAGCTAAAACCATTAAAGGGACGGATCGATTACTTGGAAAAGACCAGACAGTGTCAAAAAAATCAAGTCCGAACGCATACATTAAAAAGATGATAATGCTAAAAGTTAAAATACCAGCAGTTTTTCTGTCCATGAATTCTCCAATCAGGTTAATAATGTGGTAATAAGTTTATAGCCAAGTATAATGAACGGCAAAGAATAAAATATTCTAATGAAATAGTTCGGAATTAAAAAGAATATTTAATATTGAATCCATTATTTTGAGAAGAGAGAGAATATTCTAACTTTTTTCCATATATTTTATTGTTAATTGTATATCCAACTAAAGATCCCATTATTGAACCGACTAAAATATCTGTCATATAATGCTTATCTCCTGCAACTCTAAAATAACCTGTAGCAGCAGCTAAGCCCAAAGATGTAAGCCAGATTCTATTTCTAAATTGTGGATAATCTTTGCTTAAAATAGAAGCGGTTGAGACTCCAATTGAAAATGCTGTACTCGTATGACCACTGTAAAATGATCTGTGTGAATCATCGGAGTCTTTAATACCTCCAAACCTAGAGTAAGGTCTCTGACGTTTAGATATTATTTTAATATAATCAGTTATTATTCCATTAATAGCCAAAACTTCTAGACTGGATAAAATCACTGTATTATAATCTCTTTTTGATAAAATTGGTATGATTGGGAGTGTGCCAAGGACGACACCATATAATAATATATCACTCATCATATTTGCCGTATTTATATTCTTGGAATTCCATTTTAATGAATTTCGAAAATAATTATCAAATGAATTAACTTTTTCTAAATTATTTGAAATATCTGGTGAACTATTTTTATAGCCATATTCAATATATAGAAATGCACTTAATTCTGTAAAGACTCTTAAATAATCTTTTTTTGAAGGTGCAGATTTTATTGTCGTGAATAAAAAAAAGAAGCTGAATAAAAATATTATTTTTATATTTTTCAATTTTGGTTTTGATTTAGTCTGAGTATTATTTGAAATTCAATTTGTTCATATACATTAAAAATACAAAATGATGCCTATTCTATTTAATCAAATATTGATTATCCATTTAATCTTTACATCCGCAATGGTTGGGATAATTTGGTTGATACAGCTAGTACATTATCCCTCTTTTCTATTTATTGATAAACAAAAGTACTCAAGTTTTCAAAATTTTCATATGCAAAGAATCTCATTCATTGTTATGCCTGTTATGCTGATAGAACTTTTCTCTGGTTTGTTTATTCTTTTTAAATTATACCTTCCATCATCTCCAGTATTATCTTCTTTTTATTCAAATGAAAATTATTTCTATTTCAGTTTATTGTCTTTAATTCTTATTTGGATATTTACAGGTTTAGTTTTCACAAAAATTCATACTGCTCTTTTGGTGAATTTTAATGAACAGAGAATAAAATATCTTATTGCTTATAATTGGATTAGAACAATTCTTTGGTCTGCACGTTTAATCCTGTTAATATTTTTTTATTTTTAAAAAAGGAACATATCAATAATGAAAAAATCATGCCCTAATATCGGAGGAAAGGAAGTATCAATACGGAGATACCTAAGTTATATATCTTTAATGGCTGCTTTTATTGGTTATGTTTATATCTTTCAATTTCAACCAAATGAATTAAGATTCTTAATTTTTATCCCCTTTATCGGGTTTGCAATACCATATCTTGAAGCAAAAGATAAAACATGCATTGTACTTGCAACGGGAGGTTATAAAAATATGGGGCATAAATATGAAAAAGAAAAAAACATTCAAAATCTTAAAAACCAGAGAAAAAAGTCCTTTTCTTTGATATTAAAAAGCTCATTATTTTCTATAATGCTTACCTTTATTTCTTATCTACTTTAAAAAAATATTTAAATGAGAAAAACGTTATCATTCTTTTTTGCAGTTTTTCTATTCTTTCTTAATATCTCAAAATCAGATCATAGTAATGATTTATTTTTATTACATGATGATTTAAAAGTCTTTAAATATTTTATTGGAAAAACTTTTAGTGGAGAAATTCAAAATTATAAAAAAGATTCTTATGTAAATGAAATAGTTAATTGGGAGGCCATATTTAAAGGGAATGGCATTCGAATTAAACACTCCATAAATAATGATGAGTTTATTGGTGAATCTATTATCATGTTTGATGGAAAAGAAAAAAGTTACTCTTGTTGGTATTTTAGCTCTGGTGGAATATCTAATAAGTCCAAGTTTTTAATAGAAGATAATAAAATTATTTTTTTCGAAGATGTCTCTGAAAATAATAACAGTATTACCAAGATTAGAACATCTTATATAATTAGTGAAAATGGTGGCTATTATAAAAAGATTTTATATCTGATAAATAATGTTTGGGTGAAAGGAAATAATATCCTTTACAAAAATATTTAATCTACAAACAGAATTGAAAATATTTGACCTTAATCAATATTCTTATATATATTGATTTGATTAATTTTACTCAATATTAAAAAAAAGAGGTTATCTATGAAATATTTCCTACTTGTTTCAGCATTTTTTTTATCTTTCTCTTTCGCTGGTGACAATACCACTTACCTAAAAGTAAATGGAATGCAGTGTAGTTACTCATGCGCTGGTAAGGTTAGCACTGTTGTTCAGAATATCGATGGTGTAAAAGATTGCTCTGTTGATTTTGATAAAGGTATTGCAAAAGTTACCTATGATGATAAAAAAGTAGTAGCCGGTGATATCGTTGCTGGACTTGAATTAAATACAATGTATAAAGCATTGGAAGTTGATAAAAAAGGTAAAAAACTAAAAATATCAAAGATTTAAATTCTTAATATTTATTTAAAAAGCCTCTTTAAATAGGGGCTTTTTTTTTATCAAATATTTTTATCTATCGATATTTCTATTTCTAAATTCTCTTCAATAATTTTAGCTATTTCTATTTCCCCACTCATAACAATCCCATCTGACTCAATTAAGTTTGATATTTTTTGACCTAGACTCTTTATTTGGTTTTTGTCTAATAACTCTTTTATACGTTTCAAAACCTCAACGATATATAATAGCTTTTCTTGACTATTCTTTTTATTATAAAGAAGTTGAGCTTCAATAAAAAATCGATCAGCTCTATCCTTAGAAAAATCTGGAAATAAATCACTTACTAGAGTAATCCACACAGTTTTTTCTTCATGATCTATTTGCCCATCAGATAATTGAATTGCTGTACATAAATGTGTTACGGATTCAATGGGAGACATTTCAGATGGTTTATTAAAATCATTTTTACTTTTATTTTTATTAAACCAACCCATATCTACATTTCCTTCCATTCAATTTCAGTTAAAGTTTTCATACTTAATGCATGAATTTCATGTTTCATTAATTCTCCCATAGCTTCGTAAACTATTTTATGTCTACTAACAAGAGATTCATCTTCAAAATTATTAGATACGATTATAGCTTCTAAGTGAAATCCACCATTATGAAGTTCGTGGTTTAAGTGCCTACCGGTGAAATCTTTAACCTCAAAATGTAATATATCTAATAACGACTCTAATCTTTTTTTCATTTCAATTTCAATAACTGCTGAGTCTTTTTTAGTAGAATGAGTATTTTTATTCATGAAATTACCTGTTTTATAAATAGTGATAAGTTGTTAGAAAAGAAGAACATTAACCGTAAGAAAGCATTAAAAATAGTGAAAGGTTTGGAAGTAAACGCTGTTGAACTCCTAAAAAAAATTATTTCTCGACGTCTGGCTTTTCTTCCAATGTGGCTAAGTCCTCCTCGGAAAACTGCCATTGACAAGGAGCGCACCACCAAGGTTTACCGAAGTAAGAATCTTTATTTTCAATTAGTTCAAGTTCATCATTACATCTTGGGCAATTTTTAATAGTACCTAAATCGGGCCATTTATAATCAGGCTTGTATTTGTATCCATCTTCTGAGGTATGATGTTTATGCATGGTACAAAATTATAAAAAAAATAAACAAACGCTAAGAAGATAATTAAAAAATTTGAAACATTACAAATAATAGAATTGCTACTAGAGAAATACCAATGTAATTCTGAAGTTGCATCTCCTTATGAAGAGTTTCGACTTGAGATAAATAATGATCATAAAATAAAAAGACTTCAAGCGTATCATCTTTTGCGACATAAACCCTTTTAATACCTTCTGTCAGATTGTCTCTAAGTTTTTCATGCTGAATTTCAGGAGGTATATAGCTTACTTCATGAAAACCAGGTAAAACTGGAATGGGAGCACTTAAAGGGTGATTTCCTACATAAAAACCATCTATAAAAAAAGAAACATCCATACTATCTGTTTTTATTTCTATAAAACCATATTCAGAAAGTTCATTATCTACGGAAGAAAATAATTTGGTAGAAAAAATTATATAAATTATAACAATATTTAAAAGTCTTATCATATACTGCAAATTATTTTTTTATTTTCATTAAACCAAATAAGTAAATTTAATTAATGAAATATAGTTTTTTTAAAATAATTAGAAGTTATGCTATTGTTTTCTTGGTGTCTATTAATGGTTGTGCATACTTTAATACATACTTCAACGCACAGGAATATTTCAAAGAAGCTGAAAAAATAAGACTTCAAAAAGAAGGAGAAAATATTCCGATTAGCGCGATTGATAAATATGGGAAAACAATCAAAAAATGCCAAATAGTAATCTCCGAATATCCAGAGTCAAGATTTAAAAAAAGTGCACTCTTGCTAATGGCTAAATCTCAGTTTTATCGTGAGGATTATGAGCTCTCTTTAGAGAATCTAAAAATATTTTATACAGAAAGTACTTATGAGAAAAAAGAAGAAGCATTATATTGGATAGCACTATGCAAATGGAAAAAAGGAAATATTCAAGCATCTATAAATGAGCTAGACTCACTTGTTAAAAAATCAAAAAGTAAAGATTTAAAGTCTAACTCGTATTTGTCTTTAGCTCAAATATATAAAGACTTAAAGGAATTAGATAAATCAGTTTATTACCTACAGGAAGCTGCTAGATTAAATAGTAATAGAGATCAAAAAAGTGCAATCTATGGGCGTTTGGCCGAAATGGCTTTTAATAAAAAAGAATATGATTTGGCATTAGATGGATATAAAAACGTGACTGCCCACTCACTTTCAAAAAAAAATATTGAGAATGCGCATCTTCAAATATTAAAAATATTTAGGTTGCAAAAAAAATATCGTCAAGCTTCAAAAAAAATTAAAAGTATGTTAACAGATGATAAATTTAAATCTATTTCAGGTAATTTAGAATTAGAGCTAGTACAATTATATAGATCACAGGGAGAATACTCAGAAATAGAAGCTCGTCTCGAAACTATTGTTAATAATTACCAGAAAACTGCTATTTCTGCAGAGGCTTATTTTCAGTTAGCTCAAATCTATACTTCAGAAAAGTGGAACTTAAATAAAGCGAAAGAGTACTTTAGTCTTGTATCGAAAGAATACTCCAGATCTCTATATAGCCCCATTGCTAAGAGTCGATTAGAATCCATAGATTTATACGAGAAGACTAACATAGAATTAAAAACCTTAATTGATCAAGAAACAAAAATAAATATCAACTCAGATTCGAGTAATGTAGATTTAAAAATACCCGCTGTTTCCATAGTGGCTTCAAATAAAACTATACCGGAGCTATACTATCAACTTGCTGATTTAGAAGCCTTTAAGTTTAAACGTTATTCTGAGTCAATTTTACTTTTGTTAAAGATAATTGAAAAATTTTCTGATTCTACATATAAACCAAAGTCTTTATTTTCATTGCATTTTATTTATCAATTAAATAATGATACTCTCAATGTTAAAAAAATTGAAGAACAATTAAAAAATGAACATCCTAATTCCGAATACACATTTTACCTAAATGGAAACATGGAAACTGTACTAGATCTTGATAAGCAATTGTTCAAAGAAGCGCAAGACCTTCTAATCAACAATAAAGTAGAGGGTATAGAGAAGTTTAAAAGGATCTTAAAGAATCAGAATGATTCTGATTTAAAATTACCATCTGCTTTCTCAATCGCATATTACTATGATCAAAATACCCAGATTGATAGCGCATATAAATATTTCAACTATATAAAAGAGTCATTTCCAGGAACAGATCACTCTACTAAAGCTGCAAATAGGCTTTTTATTCTGGGGAATGTACTATCTACACTAAAACCCGATTCATCTAAAATTAATTTGGAACAATAACATTGAAGATTTTTTTATTATCTTTAATTTATAAAACCGTGAGGTTTACGACGACAAGGATTATTTATTTTTTTCAAAAGTTATTTTTTATGAAAAAAGATTTAGAACCTGCCGTCAAAATTGGTGATTCTGCACTATCATCTTTACAAATTATAGGAAGTATTGTTTATGACTTTCATATTCCTAGTGGTAATGATATTGAAGTTTTTGATTTAAAGTTTCCATCACCTTTGTTGGGAGCATCATTTAAAGCTGATACTAAGATACTCGATATTTGGTTAAGAATGGGATTGGGTGGTGTAATCTTTAAAACTATAATGAAAGAAAAAAGACAAGGGAATAAAAAACCTAGGTTACAGGATGCATTTGTTAATAATAATTATGGACTTTATAATTCTTTAGGCCTGCCTGGGATCGGTATAAAAGAATTTGCATCATACCTTGAAAAAAGTCCTCTTTGGGATTTCAAAAGACCCTTAGGCGTAAGTATTGGGGGAGATAGCGAAGAAGAGTATCTTTTAAATATTAATTTTTTAGACCCTTATCTACAAAAAATTAACAAACAGTATTTTTATGAATTAAATATCAGTTGCCCAAATACAGTAAATGGTCAAACCATTTGCGAGAATCCTCAAGCGCTCGAAAATCTTTTAAAGAAAATACGAGGGAATAATTCTACTACATTATGTGTGAAAATATCTCCAGATATATCAAATAAAAAATTAGTCGAAATTGCTAATGTTTGTGAAAGCTTTGATAAAGTTATCATAAACGCTGGGAATACTCAATTCAAAAAACCTGTATTTGTGGGTGTTAATTTGTCTGATTTTTCGATGCCTGGCGGTGGCCTTTCTGGAACTCCAATTTTTGAACGTACCCTTGAAATGGTACAACTTTTAAGTAACATGAAAATACCAATAATGGCCACGGGCGGTATTTCAACAATAAATCATGTCGAACTATTAAAAGAATCCGGTGCTTCACTATTTGGCATGGCTTCTTCATTAGTTCTTGATCCGTATTGTATTCCAAAAATTCATTCAACTTTATAATGTTAACTGTCGTTTTATTTGAGCCACAAATACCACCAAATACTGGATCTACAGGTAGATTATGTGGCGCTACTAATACCCGTCTACATGTAGTCGGTAAGTTAGGATTTGAGTTATCAGATAAAACTTTAAAAAGAGCTGGTTTAGATTATTGGGACCATATTGATTGGGAATATTTTCCAGATTTAAATAAATACTGTGATCATATGATAAGAAATGAGAGTTTTCACCTTTTAACTACAAAATCAAATCAAAAATACACATCTCGTAAATTTAAAAGTGATGATTTTATAGTATTTGGTAGTGAAACATCTGGAATAAACGAAAATATATTAAAAAAGAATTGGAACAACACCTGCACAATACCAATGGCTAATAAAAATATACGAAGTTTAAATTTAGCGACCAGTGTCGGAATAGTACTTTATGAAGCAATAAGGCAGGTTGAGATTGAACTTTAAAAGGTATATTGTTCTTTTAGTTTTTTATTGTCTGTTTGTTCATTCTTGTACTAGCTCTCCTAGATATGGAGCTCAACAATCAACATCTTCATCTGGTAAGATAAAAGAAGGATCAAAACAATCATCTAAAGGTTCTAGAGATAAAAAAGTAAAGCATAGAAAAATTATGAATGGAGTCAGTTCTTTTTATGCTGAGGATTTTCATGGGAAACTTACCGCCAATGGAGAAGTTTATGATATGTACGGAGTAACAGCTGCACATAAAACACTTCCTCTAAATACTGTTTGTAGAGTTACCAATACAGTTAATAATAAATCTTTAATTTTAAGGATTAATGATAGAGGCCCATATATCAAAGGTCGAATATTAGATTGTTCTTATGGAGCTGCTAAAAAATTAGATTTTATCAATGCGGGTACCACTAAAGTTAAAATCGAAGTCATAGAATGGGGAGATGGTAAATATATGCAACATAGAAAAGGTCACAAATGAAAAACCTTTTTATGATTTACAATCCGCATGGAGGATTAAAAAAAGGGAAAAGTATTCTCAAGAAAATTAAGCCATTATTTGCTTTAGCTAAAATTAAATTAACAATCTTAGAGACTGAATATTCAGGTCATGCGTACGATTTTGCTAAAACCTTATCTTTTAATCAGCATGATGGGATTTGCGTCATTGGTGGAGATGGTACAATGCATGAAATAATCAATGGAATGCTTAATCGAGAAGATAATAAAAAAATACCGATAGGGTTAATAACAGGAGGAACAGGTAATTCTTTTATGCACGACATGGATTGC
>JAOLAV010000002.1 GCA_028338895.1 Fidelibacterota bacterium | reverse complement strand
AAAAATCTTTAGAGCCATCTGCAAAAAAATATGTCCAGCTTCCTTCTGGTTCATTCCCTCTTATAATACCTTCACGATCTTTATTTCCATTATCATGCCATACTCTTACTAAGCCATCTAAGACTCCGTTTACGTAAGTCTCTTCGCCTTTTTTATGGTCTTCACTACTCCAAGATGTCCAAACACCATGTTTAACACCACCTTTATAATTACCTTCTTTATTTTTTATTCCATCGGGTCTCCACCATGTCCATATGCCATCCATTTCACCATTTGAAAAACTTTCTTTTGCTTTCAAAGTTCCATCATCATGCCATAATGTCCAAGTATTCTGTTTTTCACCTTTAGCGTATTGCCCCTCAAGGACCTTATAATTATCAACATTCCATTCAAGATATAATCCATCTTTTATACCTTTGTTATAACTAACCTCTTTTATTTTTCGACCATCTTCAGCCCAATAAGTCCATTTTTTATTTAACTTGTTTTCGAGGTAGTCTCCAGTTTTTTCTTTTATGATACCATTTTGATACCACGAAGTCCAACTACCATTTAATCTTCCGGTTGCATATGTTGCTTGGAATTTTTTATTGCCATTATCATACCAAGATGTCCAGATACTATCTCTTTCACCATCAGAAAATTTTCTTTCTGATTTTTTGGCACCATCGCTGAACCATTGTAGCCATAATCCATTTTGTTGACCATCTATAAAACGAGTTTGCTCTTTTTTGATCCCAGTTTCAAAATACCAAATCCATCTACCATCTTGCTTTCCAGAATTATAAATACCTTCCTCTGATTTATTGCCATTTTCATGCCATCGTGTGATAGAGCCATTAAGTTTTCCTGCAAGGAAGTTTGATTCTTCTTTACGCATATTATTCAAATACCAGGTAGTCCAGAGGCCTTCTCGATTACCGTTTGAATAGGACCCCTCGCTCTTTTTTAAAGGTGGGTCATAATATGTATCACCATCGAGGTCTAATAGAACGGTTTCTGTTGAGTCCCATTTCCCATCACCCTCGCCTAGATCATTTGTATTGGGTTCAGCATCTTCACCGTAGTCTTCAAAAACTTCTCCTTCATACCAAAAAATCCAGAGTCCATCCCGAACACCATTGGTGTAGTTGCCTTCGGTTTCTAAAGCCCCATTAGGGTAATATGTTTTAACTAGTCCATCGTTTTGGGCAAGTGCCAGCGTCGACAGAATGATTGGAATAACCAGTAATTTCCGCATGGTCAGATCCTTATTGTCATAATAAAAAAAAAGTAATTTAAGTGGATAAAGTATTCTATTATCCACCTCTCGGATACCTTTTGTGACTAAAATTAAGACAACAAGTTGATAAAGTCAAAAAGTTGTATATAAAAAATTAATCGCCTTTATTTAAGCGAATCCAAAAACTTTGACCGAATTTATCATTTAAATTAATTAAACCTTCATTCGAATTATTTGTACCAAGAAATACAGTTTCTGTTTCAAATTTATTATTAGTTCGCAAATATCCACCTCCATCACGACCATTGCCTAGGTATGTTGTCATCTTTCCAAATTGGTTATACGTTCTAAAATATCCACTACCTAAAAAGCTTCCTGTTTCTCCGGCAGCATCATAAACGCGTAGCTGCCCTGTGCTATCTGCTCCGGTTCCAAGGTATACAGTTTCTTGACCATCAAAATTATAGGTTCTTAAATACCCTCCACCACTAGTTCCTGTACCAAGAAATAAAGTTCTTTCTCCAAATTGATTATAAGCTTGATAATAGCCTTCACCGAGGTATGATGATGTTTCACCTTCTTTATTATATATCCTTAATTGTCCTGCATGATCAGAACCAGTACCAAGATATGATGTTTCTTTTTGAGAGTTATTATATGTTCTTATGTATCCTCCTCCCATTCTACCTGTACCTACGTATGCGGATTCATCGCCATTACCATTATATGCCCTCATATATCCGCCACCATCTTTTCCCGTTCCGATAAATAAGGTTGGCTCTCCTTGTTGATTATAAGTTTGCATATAACCATTTCCTAGATAACCCATTATAACGCCACGATCATCTTCAATTGTAAGGCTTCGAACGACAAGGTGTCCTAGTTCATCTGTTTTAGGCCTTAAACCTAAAGTTGAAAAAACTAATAATGTTACCAATATGCCAATAATAGTACTTTTTGGATCAATGACTTTCATGAGTTTCTCCTTGTTTGATTGTCATTGTAATTTTAAACTGTAATTTAATCATATTCATAGGTATGAATCCTAATAGGAATTTCACGATCATTATCTTTTCCTCGTCTTGTCATATCGTACTGTTTTATTTTAACAATTCTATTATTTCCGTCGTAGTAATATACGTTTTTTTCGAGTACATTTTCTTCGCCATCTAAAATTGTTTCAACATAGGGCTTATCCATATTATTTAGTAAAACTTCTTTCATTGAAGCCAATTTTAAAATTGAGTCTGAATAATAGTCAAAAACTTTAAAGTTATCATCATCATAAACAATATTTAAGGTCTGGTCTAAAACACCACTTTTATTGTATGTATTTGTTTTTACCCGCCTTCCAAGAATATCATACTCATAGCTTTTGGAACCTATCGATTGACCTAGCCTTCCAACAGAGTTTTTGTGGCTAATCTGATTTTTATCATTATGAAAAAAAATTGTTTGAAATATAACCGAAGGATCAAAATACGCAGTTTGCTTTATTGGCTTCTTTAAAGAGTCAATAGTGTAATTAGTGATAGATAAAACATAATTATTATATAATTCTTTATGCTCAAGAACAGTACCAGTAGAATCATAGCTGTAACTTTCAGACCAAATCATTTCATCTTGGTCTGAAATATTATTTATTTTCATCTCTTTATTAATGGCTTTTGAAGGATTATATCTAATTTTTTTTATTAAAATTTGGTTATCATCATATTTTTGAAACTCTTTCCAGTAAAGACTATCCCCAGTTCCTAACAAAGTTGTACCAACTCGATTTCCATGATAATTATATTTAAAAAGATAGGTTAAAATCATTTCTTTTTTATAGGTACGCTGAAGCTTCAAGCCTTCTTTCTCTCCTTTCACATAAATATATTTTTTACTCAAAGGTATTGTATGGCTGTAAATAGCGCTATCTAATAAAAAACCCTCTGAATTATAGTTCATAATAATTGAATTTTTGAGTTCTTGGGTTTCAGTACCAAAACTTTCAAAGACGTGATAGGTCTTTATTGTTGTCCTTGAACAAAAACCCCAAGAATTAATTATTAGTAAAAAAGAAAATAAATATTTCAAGGATGCAGATATTATCATCTTTCAGATACCAAATTTTTAGAAATTAAAGGTACAGACCTAAACCTAAAGAATAAATTTTTATAGAAATCCATAACATAATTTAATGAGTAAACTTATATATAATAAGAGATAAGGTATTTTAGTTATCTCTTGCTTTAAATAGAAAATAAAGTTTAAAATTAGTTAAGTCTTAGAAGGCTTACTCATGCGGAGTTCTATTTGATTAAAACATTAATAAAATGTACTATGGTGCTATGCGCCTCAATCCTTTTAGGTACGACCTTAAAGGATGTAAGCTACAGTATAAAGCAAAATGGTATTATGGTCAATATTGATTATTCTAATCAAATTAATGATGATGATATTATAGGCTGGAAATCGGATAGAGGTTGGGTATACCTTACTCTATTGGGAGTTCGGTCTCCTAAAAATAAAGTTCCGCAACAAATATTTAAAGACCCCGTAAAGAAGATTGTAATTGATGATTTTGATGAGTCTACACAACTCGCTGTTTTAATAAATAAGCCAGTATTAGGGTATGACATTATTAATTCAAAAACATCCCCAACTACAGTTATCTTCATTCATACTGAAATGAAAAAATCAGAAGTAGCTAGTCTTAAGAAGCATATTGATGAAGAAGGTTTTTCCGTTTTTAATGTTGCAAAGTCATCGGGATTCCCTAAATACAACACAAACTTTAGGTCTGCATTTGATCAAGCAAGAAAAGAACTTGGGCCTAATTCAATATTTGAATATCATGGAAAACTTTACACAACAAATCACCCTAGAGAAAAAGATTCAAAACTAAATTCAATGTTAATAAAAGCATCAGAAGCGAAACAAGCTTTTGAAGACTCTTCTCGTTTTGCTTCAAAAAGTCCTGAAAAAGATCTTAAAAAAAGAGAACTAGAAGAAATTTATATTGAAAAAAAAACAGGTGATATATTGACAGAAACAATAAGTAAGCCTAAACTTAAAAAATTGATTTTGGAAAAGAAGACTCCCCTGATTGTCGATAATAAGAATTTGCTGTTGTCTAAAGCTGATAAAATCATAAAGAAAAAACCAAATCAGATTGAAACCAAAGAAGCTTCAAGTCTTCATTTTAAGCAGAATAAAACAGCTAAAGTTGAAAAAAATATAATAGTAGAAAAGAAACAAAGTTTTTTTAAAAATTTTGTTCAATTACTAAATAGAAGTAAAGAAAAAAAATCTTTACCAATTCAAATTACTGAAAATGGTTCTTCATATTTTAACAATGAAGAGAATTATGCCAAGCTTCAAAAAAAACATATCCCAGAGAAGTTAGAAAAAGTCGATTTACAGCGAGATAAGATTATAACAATTAACCTTTCAGAAACCCAGCGACCGGATACAAATATTGTTGAACCTTTATCTTTAAAAGAAAATAATTTTAACTCAACAAGTCGTTACATAAAACTTCAAAAAGAGCACGTTCCGGATCTGTTATATGAAACAATTCCTGATACATTGGTTTATGGAAATATACCTGAGTACAATACTCAAGTCTCGGACACAAATGTTGTTGAAGCTTGGTTTACAAACGAGGCTATTATTTCCGATGAATATGACGCAACAAGGTTACAAAAAAAGTATGTACCATTGTATTCAGACAATAGAACGTTAGATACAACTCGGTTTGCACCATATGCAGGTTCCTCTACCCAATTTTCAGACACAAATGTTGTTGAAGCTTGGTTTACAGATGATTCTTTTATTTCTGATGAATATGATGCAACAAGGTTACAAAAAAAGTATGTACCATTGTATTCAGACAATAGAACGTTAGATACAACTCGGTTTGCACCATATGCAGGTTCCTCTACCCAATTTTCAGACACAAATGTTGTTGAAGCTTGGTTTACAGATGATTCTTTTATTTCTGATGAATATGACGCAACGAGGTTACAAAAAAAGTATATACCTAAAAGAAAAAAAAGCCAGACCTTTAATAAAATTGATAAATCAGATTATTTACTTTCAATGCCTCAAAAGCCTGAATTTACAGATCCAGAGGTTTTAGATAACCGTTATATAATTCGATATAAAAATATCGAATTAAAGAAAGATCAAAAATCTAAAAAAGATGAGGTCTTTAATAAAAAAAATGAGCATAACACGTGGCTTAGTTTTTTTCCTTTTCAATCTGATTCTAACAAAAAATCTTTGAAGTGGGAATTTAAAAGGGAGAAAGAAGTCCCTGATTTTTTACAAACGGAGCGTGAATCTTTGAATTATTCATCCAACGATAATGATCAATATAGTTGGAAAGAAAGTTTATCACCAAGTAGACCAAAATCGTTTCCAAAAAGGCAGACTGATCCAGGTTTCATGTATTATCATAATAGCGGTATAAATGTTGAAGCAAACATAGATGGTGTCCCAATTTATATCGATGGTAAGTTTGTGGGAGAAACACCTTTAAAAAGACCAGTACAAGTAGAGCCTGGTTGGCATCAGGTGAGTGGGTTTTCTCCGGTTTACACTCAACTTGCAGCGCAAAAAGGATTGCAATATGTTGGTTATGATCCGATCATTGAAAATAATAAATTATATGGAGCAACAACCGTTTACACCGAAACGGGTAAACTTGAAACTGTAGAGTTACGCTTTAATCAAATGGGCGATACTCCAAAAAAATGGAAAGAGGTTTCAGGGGGGATGAACATTGGATTACCTATGATTTTCTTTATTTTTGGTTTTATGACTTGGGGCATGGGATAAATTAATTTTATATATAAGTATTAAAGAGAGTTAAAATTATGACAGTTAGGGATAAAGTTAAATCTGTAGTATTGTCCAATATTATAGATTTTAAGAGTAAAAAAATCGGTATTGAAGAAGAGTGTATCATTTATAATGAAAAGGGTAACCGATTACCAGTTAACAAAGGGACCCATTTTTCATCAACAGAGTTATTAGAAATTATAAATAATAAAAGTAAAAAAAATGGTCTCTATACTATAGAGCCTGGAGGACAGTTAGAATGGTCTAGTCATCCACATAGGAACTTAAAAAATCTGGATAACAGCTTTCAGAAGCATAAATCGATTTTATTAGAATTAGTAGAGGAATATAAACTCAAGCTAATAAGCTACGCCACAGAGCCAAATTTCAGCCCTGAAAATATTGATTTGATTAAACAATCAAAGTACCAAGTGATGGATAAACATATGCAAAAAAAAGGAACACTTGGGAAATGGATGATGCGTAATTCAGCAAGTATACAAATTAATTTTGATATTGCAGGTCAACAAGATATGGAAGAAATGGCTTTTATTGCTGATTGCCTGCACCCTATTGCCGCATATCTATTTTCGAATAGCCCTTTTAAAATGGGTGAACCCGTCGGGGTGAAAAACTTAAGAAATATTATATGGGAAGATACTGATGTTGATCGTTGTCGGAATTTATTTGATCATAAGATAGTTTCTTCATCTGGATTATTAGATAGTTACATAGATTATTTTTTAAAAGTTCCAGCACTTTTTGATATTAATGAACAAAATGAATACAACATTACTGATAATACCATTGGGGAAAATCTTCAAATATTAGAAGATAAAAATAAATTGTATGAAAAAAATATTAAAGTTGCGTTGCAGCAAATTTTTACAAATGTTCGCTTAAAGCACGTCTTAGAAGTTCGGGGATGTGATAGGACTCCATTTGGTTTTGAATTAGCACCTGTTTCTTTTTGGGTTGGAATACTAACTGATTTAAAGACTAGAAATGAAGTTATTGAGGTGCTTAAAAAATGGTCAACAAAAGATAGATATCATTTTAATAAATCTGCTTCTATCTTGGATGACTCGCAAGAAGGGCCAATGGGTAAATCATATAGATATTGGAATAAATGGGCTAGTCAACTTTCATTAGATGGATTAAGAAATAGAAAAAATGGTGAAGAAGTTTATTTAGAAACGTTTTTAGAATCTGTTTTCAAAAATGGACCATATAGTATTCAACTTCAATTAAATTAGTTGAAATACATTATTTATATTTTTTAAAGCTTCGTTTTATTTTATCGATTCTTTGTGCCAAAAATGAATTATTAACTTAATTTTAGATATCTAATTTGAATTAGTTACTTAAATGAAGACATATTTTACATCAACTTTATTTCGAAAGACTTTAGCGTCCCTGTCGGGTGTTTTTTTAGTTTTATTTTTGGCTGGTCACTTGGCTGGGAATCTTCAGCTATTTATTCCAGGAGAGGCAGGACAAAAGCAATTTAATGAATATGCTTTTTTTATGACAACAAACCCTGTTGTTAATCTTCTTTCTATTATTACATATTCGGCAATTATTCTTCATGTTCTTTTAACGTTTTACCTTACTATTCAATCAAGAAATGCTCGACCTGTAAAATATGCTGTTTCTAGTGGTACCACTAATAGCAGTTGGGCTTCTAATAATATGGCTGTATTGGGAACTTTATTATTAATTTTTTTAGTAATACACCTCAGAAGTTTTTGGTATGAAATGCATTTTGGATCTATAGAAAAAGATATATGGGGAAAAAAAGATTTATATACAGTTACTGTTTCAGCTTTTCATGAACTCTGGTATGTTTCTATATATGTTATCAGCATGGTTGTTTTGGGTCTCCATTTAAAACATGGTCTCGAATCAGCATTTCAGACTTTAGGGTTTAGAACTAGGAAATATAGTTCGTCTATAAAAGCAATAACAACAGGTTTAGTTTTATTGATACCTATTACTTTCGCAAGTATTCCAATTTTTATTTACATAAAAAACATATGATATTAGATAATAAAATTCCTGAAGGACCCTTAGCCGATAAATGGACTAATTATAAAGCAAAAGTACCTTTGGTCAGTCCTTCAAATAAAAGAAGACTCGAAGTTATCATAATAGGCACAGGATTAGCGGGTGCATCAGCGGCAGCATCGCTCGCAGAAATGGGTTACAAAGTTAAGGCGTTTTGTTTTCAAGATAGCCCAAGGAGGGCACATTCAATAGCTGCTCAAGGTGGTATTAATGCTGCTAAAAATTATCAAAATGATGGTGACTCTGTTTACCGTCTTTTTTATGACACAATTAAAGGTGGTGATTATAGATCTAGAGAAGCAAATGTTTACAGACTAGCTGAAGTTAGCTCAAGTATTATTGATCAATGTGTTGCGCAAGGTGTTCCTTTTGCTCGGGAATATGGAGGAACTTTAGATAATAGATCTTTTGGGGGAGTTCAGGTTTCTAGAACTTTTTATGCAAGAGGTCAAACGGGACAACAGTTGCTTTTAGGAGCATACAGTGCCCTGAGTCGGCAAATCAGTAAAGGAAATGTTCAAATGTTTAACAGGCATGAAATGTTAGATATTGTAAAGATTGAAGGAAAAGCTAGAGGTGTTATTGTAAGGAATCTAATTACAGGTGAGTATCAAAGACATTTTGGTCATGCTGTGGTTTTAGCAACAGGTGGTTATGGTAATGTTTATTATCTGTCAACAAATGCGATGGGAAGCAATGTTACGGCCTCTTGGAGAGCCCATAAAAAAGGAGCAATGTTTGCAAATCCCTGTTATACTCAAATACACCCAACATGTATTCCTGTCTCGGGAGAATATCAATCTAAATTAACTTTAATGTCTGAATCCCTACGAAATGACGGACGTATCTGGGTTCCTAGAAAAAAAGGTGATAATAGAGCTGGTATTGACATTCCGGAAGAAGACAGAGACTATTACTTAGAAAGAAGGTATCCTGCTTTTGGAAATTTAGTTCCTAGAGATGTTGCTTCTAGAGCTGCAAAGGAAAGGTGTGATGCTGGATATGGAGTGGGCTCAACTGGTTTAGCTGTTTATCTTGATTTTGAAGACGCTATCAAAAGACTAGGTAAAGATGTAGTGTCCTCTCGCTACGGAAATCTTTTTGAAATGTATGAAAAAATAACAGGTGAAAATCCATATAAAATGCCAATGCGAATTTTTCCAGCTGTACATTATACAATGGGTGGCTTGTGGGTTGATTATGACCTTATGACAACAGTTCCGGGCCTTTATGCAATAGGAGAATGCAACTTTTCAGATCATGGAGCAAATAGACTTGGGGCTTCAGCATTGATGCAAGGATTAGCCGATGGATATTTTGTTTTACCTTATACCCTTGGTAAATATTTATCAGAAGATATTAGAACACCTGCAATTAGTACTGATCATGAAGAATTTGAAAAAGCTGAAAAAAAGACAAAAGATCAAGTCAAAAGACTTTTAGAGAATAATGGCAATAGGTCCGTTGAAAGTTACCATAGAGAGCTTGGAAAGATTGTTTGGGACTATTGTGGAATGTCTAGAAATAAGAAAGAATTAAAAAGTGCCATTGAAGAAATAAAAGTTATTAAAAATGACTTTTGGAATAATGTTCTAGTCCCAGGGGAAGATAATGTGATAAATCCTGAATTAACCAAAGCAGGGAGAGTTGCTGACTTTATAGAATTAGGTGAATTAATGATGAGGGATGCCTTAGCTCGAGATGAATCATGTGGTGGTCACTTTAGAGAAGAGCATCAAACTGGAGAGGGTGAAGCGATGAGAGATGATGCTAAATTTGCTTTTACTTCAGCATGGGAATTCAATAGTGAAAATAAAGATCCAATTTTAAATAAAGAAGTTTTAGAATTTGAAAATGTTCAATTAACCCAGCGTAGTTATAAATAATATGGAAGAATTAAATCTTAAATTAAAAATCTGGCGTCAACCTGGACCAAATCAGAAAGGGGATTTTGTAGCATATAAAGTAAATGGTTTAAATACCCACATGTCTTTTTTAGAGATGCTCGATGTTCTAAATGAACAACTCGTTAATTTAGGTCAAGACCCTGTTGCTTTTGATCATGACTGTCGAGAAGGTATTTGCGGTATGTGCTCTATGGTAATTAATGGTAAGCCTCACGGGCCTCAAAAAGGTACGACAACTTGCCAGTTGCATATGCGTCATTTTAATAATGGAGATACAATTACTATAGAACCTTGGAGAGCAAAACCTTTCCCCGTATTAAAAGATTTAATTGTTGATAGATCTTCTTTTGACCGAATTATACAAGCGGGCGGTTATGTTTCCGTTAATACAGGTAGCGCTCCAGATGGTAATTCAATTCCAATTGGAAAAGAAATTGCGGAAGATGCTTTTGATGCTGCAGCATGTATTGGATGTGGTGCATGCGTTGCTGCTTGTAAGAATGCTTCTGCGAGTCTTTTTGTTTCTGCAAAAGTTTCTCAGTTAGCTTTGTTACCTCAAGGTCAACCCGAGCGTGAAGAAAGAGTTGTTAAAATGGTTTCTAAAATGGATGAAGAAGGCTTTGGGCATTGTACAAATACTGGAGCTTGTGAAGCGGAATGTCCTAAAGAAATTTCGCTTGAGTATATTAGAAAATTAAATTGGGAATATCATAGAAGTAATATCAAAGGGTAAAAAAAATAGTAGCCAGAGCTTTAAAATTATTTTAGTCTAAAGTTCACAGGAATTGAAATCCAGACTCCAACGGCCCGCTCCCTTTGTTTTGCTGGTCTAAATCGAGTCTTCTTAATTGCGCTCATCGCTGCTTCATCTAAACCAGTATTTGGAACTCCTTTAAGAATCAATGTCTCTTTAACCCTTCCTCTTTCATCTATAAAAGCTTGAACTATAACAACACCTTCAATACCTGCTTCTTGCGCAATCTCTGGATAAACGGGTCTTATTGGTGACATTGCTACTGGTGGATCATCGTATGGTATGAAAACTACTTTAGGTCCAGAAGGAGGAGGAGGTGGTGCATCAAGGTTAGAAAAATCATCAAAATCTAATTCATCTAATGTTAAATCTTCAGCTATATCTTCATCATCAGATGGCACTGGAATGGATGGTCTTGCGGGAGGAGGTGTATTATCAATTTGTTGTGTCTGAGGTATATCTATATTTTCTATAATTACCTGTTCGACACTATCAAATTCAATATCATTTCCAAATCTTGGAAACAATAAAAAATTTGAAATAACTAATCCTACACCGATAAGAGTAGTAACTCTGATTACCACAGGATATCTAGTTTTTACTGGGTTTATAAAATCCATCAATCTACAAGTGTTTTAGTCGAATAATTTAATTTAAGAGCTTCTACTTCTCGCAAATTTTCATGTATATCAGAAATAAGACCCATTTCAGCTTCTTCGTCTCCTTTTAAAGAGACAACTATTTGAGGGTCTGCGACTCTTTTGTCATACATAACTAAAGAGACATCATCGACACCCATTAGTCTATCATCAATAGAAATTAAACCCTCTTTAGAAACCCAGATCTGAACTGTATGCCTTTTTGATTTTAACTTTTCTATTCTTTTTGCTTTAGGAAGATTAACCGGCAAACCCGAATATTCTTTCAATACAGTAGTAACCATAAAAAATATAAGTAGCATAAAAATAATGTCGGGCATTGATGCTGTTGGTATTTCACTGGATACTTTTGTTTTTTTTGAAAATTTCATTCTTTATTAATTGCTATTTGCTATTGATATTCTTTTTGCGTCTGCTCTTTTTAATTGATCGATGACTCTTACATAATCATTATATGCTGTTTTGGGATGCGCTTTTACAGAAATTACTAGTTTGTTATTTGCTCTTAGTCTTTCTCCCACAATACGATGAATTTGTTCAATGCTGGTTGGCTCTTCATCTAATAAAACTTTTCCTTGGGAGTTAATAAGACAATTAACAATATTATCTTTTCTAATTTCAATTTCCATATCACCTGGAGGCGGTAGTACAATCCCAAGGCCTTTATCTGTATCAATCGTCGTTGTAACTAGAAAAAATATTAATAAAAGGAATGCAATGTCAGCCATTGAAGAAGTTGGTATTTCTCCGCCTTTAAATCTTCGATTTTTTTTCATCAAAATTTATAAGGGTTTTATTTTTTTTCGTTCAGTTCATAAAGATGATCCATGAACTTATTCGATTGTTCCTCCATATCTAACACGAGTTTGTCAATTCTCGAGACAAAAACATTTTGGAAGACCTGAATAATCATGGCAACAATAAGTCCAAAAGCGGTTGTTAATAGAGCCTGAGAAATACCTCCAGCAACAACGGCAGGCGAAATATCGTTTGCAGCTTTAATAGCATCAAATGCTCCAATCATCCCGACAACTGTTCCAGTAAAACCAAGCATGGGAGCAACGGTAATTACAGCATTGAGCCAAATCATGTTTCTTTCAAGAAAGGCCATTTCAATTGCACCGGCATTTTGAATTCCTTTCTCAACTTCTTCTAAGCCACGATTTACTTTTATTAAACCGGCATAAAAAATAGCGGCAACAGGTCCATCGGTTTCTTGACAAGTTTTTGCCGCTTCATCATTACCTTTTTCTTTAATCGATAAGGTAATCTCTTCGAAAAAAGCCTGTGAGTCTACTCCAGACATCATAAGAGAGTATGCACGTTCTATTACAAACGCAAGCCCAAAAATTAATGTCATTAAGATAGGCCACATAAAAGCGCCGCCTTCTAAAAAATAATATACCATTATATATCTCCGTTTCTAAAGTTGATAAGTTTTCATAAAAATAAATAAAAATTTTATTTGAAAGCTTGTTAAGTTAGTTTAATCAATCTAAAAATGCATCTGCTTCATTAAAATGTTTTAAAGCCTCAACTACCTGGTTATCAAAAAGTAATCTTATATTTGCCGCTTCATCTTTTCCCCACACGGATCCAGCTATTTCACTCTTTATTGTGTTTTTTATATATTCAATATCAATCAAGACGGAATCTGTTATTACAGTAATTGAATCATTGTCAAGTTGGCTAAAAAAAACAGTTACTAAAGAGTCTGAAACTATCCAATCTTTTTTGAAGCTTTTAAAAGAAATGAAATCATTTTTCTTTTTTGATGCGTATTTAGAGGCAAAATTAAAAATTGGTCTTTTTGGATTTCTTACAATTTTACCAGTCTCTGAATTTATAGAATTTTTATATGGTATGTAAATATCTGGAGTAATTCCTCCTCCTCCATATACAGTCCTTCCTGATTTTGTTTTATATTTAGGCCTTAGCTCTTTAAGGCTATCAATTTTAGATTCTCTATCTTTTGCATATAATTCTCTATAATATGCAAGATCATTTCCATCTTCATATGGACGTTGAATTAGTCGTCCTGAAGGAGTATAATATCTTGCAATAGTTACTCTCAAAGCGGCACCGGAATCTAGAGGTAGCTGCCGCTGTACAAGTCCTTTTCCAAAACTAGTTTCACCTACAACGAGTCCTCTATCTAAATCTTGAACTGCACCGGAAACTATTTCAGCAGCACTTGCAGACCCACGATTAATCATCACAACTAATGAAAAATCATCGTGTCCTTTATCTTCATTACTAATAAACTGTTGATTTGATTCTTTTATTTTTCCTTTTGTATAAACTAGTGTGTCTACACTAGTTATAAACTGGTCAGATATTGCAGCAGCCTGTTCTAAGTAGCCGCCACTATTTCCTCTTAAATCAAATAATAATTTTTTCATTCCTTGATTTATTAAAGTATCAATAGCAGCTGTGACTTCTTTTTCGGTTGTTGCGGAAAAGCGCCTGAGAAATATATACCCTGTTTCACTATCGATCATAGTTGCGGCACCCACACTATAAATAGGAATATTATCTCGGATAATTGTTACGTCGAATGGCTTTCTTTTACCTATTCGACTGATTGTAACAACAACCTTTGTCCCTTTTCGACCTCTTAATTTTTCAAAGACTTCATTTTTTGTGATTTTATAAGCATCATCTCCATTTATTGCGATTAACTTATCACCAGGCATGAGACCTACAATATCAGAGGGGCTATCAGGTACTGGAGAAATAACAGTAATAAAACCATCTAAAATATCAAATTCGATACCAATCCCTTGAAATTTTCCTTTAAAAACCTCATTTATATTTTCTTGTTCTTTTGCGGGGATATATGTTGAATGAGGATCAAGTTCTTCCATTAGTCCACGAAAAGCACCATCCATAATTTTTTCCATGTCAACTGAATCAAAATAAAAATGGTTTACATAAGAAATCATTTGTTGGAGAACGTTAATTTTTTCTCTTAGTACTTTGTAAACGTTCTGGTTGCTCGAATAAGCTCTAGGCAAAAAAAGAAGCGTTGCCAATAGAAATCCAAATGCTGTGGATAATACCAGAGGCCATATCTGGCGAAATTTTTGAAACATATTATTTAGGAAGTTTAGAGACCAATATATAGCATGGTTCTAAATGTAATTCCGCTTATTGAAGATTTTGGTGAATCACTAATTGGAGTTCGTCCATTAAGTTTCCAGCTTCCAGCATTTACTGTCCCTTTATTTGCACCAACACTAATTCTCAATCCTAAGCGTTCTAGAAATTGCCATTTAACAGCTATATATGGTTGAAAATTAAAAAAAATAGCACTTACATCTCTTTGTAAGCCAGCAACCTTTCCGGGAATTATATCGTCTGGATTATTTATATCCAAAACCGGGTAATATAAAACGCCATCCGTCATTGTTCCATAAGCATTAGAAAAGACCTTATCCCATCTAGGATTTCCACTCTGCTGGTCAATAGCCATACCAACTCTACCGAGACCCATTAGTGCTCCTGATGAAAGTTCTAAATCTTGTAATAAAGGCATAACATATTCAACCGATGCCGCACCAAGAAGAAATGAAAATTTTGCTTTAATAGAAGGATTAAAATCATCGGTGTAGTCTTGAGTCTCTTCGCTTTGCCAGCCTTCCGCCTCTGTGTCAACGTAAACTTTAATAGTTGGAATTGTGCTTATAGATGATCCTCCCATACCTGCATATCCCCCGATACGCCATCGACCAGTTACATGCGCAAAACCTTCTCCACCATGTACAACGAATGGATCTGCAAAATTATTTGGATCGAGTCCAAGGTTTACAAGCGAGTCTGCACCTGGAATTGATTCAAGTTTAATATACATTGGGCTATAGCCAATACCACCCCCAAGGAAGTCTTCAGCAGGGTAGCTGAATTGACCAAAAAGAATCGAAAAGTTAATTGTAAATAAAAAAAATATATTTTTCATGATTATGAAGTTCTCAGCATGGTAACATACCACAAATTAAGATTCAAGTAACAAATTAGAAAGGAAATATACTTTAAAATATAACAAATTAAGAAATAAGAGTTTCAAGGTGTTTTACTTGTATAAATAGTAGCATTATCCTATATTTTTCAAAGAGTAAACGAGGTAAGGGAGATCAAAACGTGATTTGCCTCCCGAATAAATGTATCCAATTTTGGTTTAAACCATGAGGTTAACTACGTTCATAAGAGCTAAAATGAGCTTCTTAAAGATATTCTTTATATGGTCATTGCTCATATCTATTATGGTAGGTCGGGGTAACTTCCACATAAACAGGTCTTTTGACCTAGATGAAGATGGCAATTTAGAGACTTTCGCCATTAACACGCGCACGTCCAGTGCTATTTGGGTTGAGTTCTCAGGTTCTGATCAAATAGATACTTTATGGACATATAATTTGCCTAAAGGGCAAAAATTTTCCGATTTAGAAATAACAGACTTAGATAATGATGGTTTTGAGGATATCATTATTATTCCTGATTTATTTGCATCTATTGGTTCAAGTACTTGGCTTTATGTCTTTCAAGGGTCAAAAGAAGGTTTCTCAAACAAGCCATACACCTATAAAGACCTACCTTTTGAAATTAGTACTTTAAGGCCTTCTAGTTTATCTTTAGTGCCAGGAGGACCTCATGCCCTTGCTGTCTCTTTTGGAGCTCCAATTAGATATAGTTTAGTTTTTAACATTGATATTTCTAATGAACGTATAGATTTAAAAAATATTAAAGTATTATCTGCGCCTATAATTGAAAATGGTTACGGCGCAGTCTATGTTGGTGGTTTTATTTCTGATGGTGAAAATTATATCGCTATGATATCGCCAGAAAAGAACACCCTCAAAGTTGCTTTATTTGATATTTCTATGGACTTTACACTTTCTAAAAGCGGTTCTATCCCAATTGAAAAATCTAGATATATTTTAGGCTCAGACTTGCAACCATTCCATACTTTTGGAAAAAATTATGAAGAGGGCTTACTTGTGCCTTTTGCATCGGACGATGTTTTTCTTTTAACCCTTAAAAATAGTAAGCTTTTTTTTCCAGAAACGAGTTTATCTGGCAAAAACGCATTTCCAATTAAAGACGAAGGGCGTATAAGAGATCTATTTAAGCTTAGACAGGACATAGAAATTTATAATATAACTCAAGTTGAAAATATTAGTGCTGATGGACTAAAAAGTGATAAAAAAGCCATAATATCTCCCTCAGATATCTTAACGGATAAAGAAAAAAACTTTGACAGCTTAACATTAGAATATGAAAAAAATGTGAAAAGTCTTCTGCTCAGAGAAAAGAGCTTAGACGTTGAGTCTAAAACTAAAGATGAAAAGGATTATTCTACTTTAAGCCCAACGCTAGGAGACTTTTTAGCAAGTGCAAAAAGTAAGACTCAAAACAAAAAAATCAATTTAGAAAAAATCCAAATTCCCAAAATAAATTCGGATATGCAAAGTGTTTATTGGGCAGATGAAGCAGGCTTTACAAAGCTAGATCTTGGTGAATACATTCCTGAAGTACCTGATACAATTAAAGAAAAATCTTCTATTCCGAACATGGATACTGAAATAACAACATTTACAAAAAAAACCATTGATGCGTTAAGTCCTAAAGTAATAAATAAAGATACAATGGTTAACCAGGTTACCGGAAATGATATTGATCTCTATTATGTTTTAGCTATGACACCATCTTCTGCCACCAAAGACCGATACGTTTTTGATGGCGAAGCTCCATTTGGTGTTGCTGTTAATCAAATCCCCCAAAAAGGAGACCCAACCCACTTTCAGCACGGAATTTCAGCAAACTTAGCTAATTTGAACTTTGGCGAAACATTTGATTTCGCATACTCATTAAGAGATTCTCAATTAGATAGTATTACAACACTTACTATGGTTCATGATATGCAAACAAATGTTGTTTTTATGTCAATTTCGCCAACAGACGATTCACTTTCTCAGTCTTATCAGCCAGAATCGTTTGACCCTAAATTGTTTGAATTTCCTGATTATTTCTTTGAAGGTTTTCCAAATTCATTAGATATGGACTTTACGCAAAAATTAATTCGTTTTACTTTTGATAAAACTGATGATTCTTTATACCAAGGAATATATCTTTCTTCAACAACTCCTTCTTTACCCTCTCAATCTTTAGCTGTTTTCATGGATGAAGGAATATTGCAAGCGATTAGAGGGGAGATTATTGTTCGCGCCAACGGTTCTAAAAAAGTTACGACAGAGTTTGATTTAATTGGTTCGGTCGAGCCAGCCGTTATGTTCTCAAGGCTAATTCAAGAATTTTTTCCTGAAGAATTAAAGATTAAACTCTTACAAGGCGGTTCATTGGAAGAGCCTATTTTTGGACCTAAAGGCAAAATACCTAAAGTTTATAGAGAGCCTCGGCTACCCGATGCCCAGCCAGAACAGCAAGAGCCAAAAATTCCTATTTCACCAAAACAAAGTAATATTCCAAAACAAAGTTTACAGGTTGATGAAGTAAAATTAGATTCAATAAAAAATGTTCCTCAAACTCAAAAGGATGAAGAAAACCCTAAAGTTTTAGAAGTTGAGAAAATAGAATTAAACATAAAGAAAGATTCAAGTGACTCTCTAAAGCTTGAAGAAGTAAAAAATACTTTACCCAAAAAGACTAATGATTCCACTTCCGAAACAGATAAGAATCAACCCGAGCCAAACATTGATAGCCTTTCTAAAGATGAAGGCTGATATAATATTTTGTTAGTTCTTAAAAAGACGAAGGACAATTTATTTTCAATAAAATTGATCCTGGCAGTGTTTTTATTTTCGAGTTTATTTTCTCAGAAGATATCAAACATGAATGGAACCTATGACCTTGACGGCGATCAAATGCTCGAGTTTATAGCACTTGAATTAAATCCGAATGAAAGTATTTTCCCGAATAAAGTTAGATACTATGAAATAAATGTGGATGGTTATCAAAATTTAATTTGGGAATTCACACCTCCAACTGAATTAAGTGGCGATTTTGTTGATGCAAAAATAGGCGATATGGATGGGGATGGATCTCCAGAGCTTGTAATTGTAATGAATTTGACGCGATTTGAGGGTAATACAACACCTCATGTATTTATAGCAACATACTCTTGGGATGGCACAAATTTTTCAGAAATACCAACCGCTACACTAGATGTAGGTAAAGAAAATAGATCTCTGAGGTGCAATAACTTTCAATTACTAGATCAAGATTCTGATGGTGACCAAGAATTAGTATTAGCACTTGGAAGTCCTTTTCGTGGTTTCGCAATTGTTAACTCGTCAGCCTCAGGTCTTACATTAACAAAAAAAGTTCGTCCAGACCAATTACTTGTTGGCTCTGGCTTATTATATGTTGGTGTAGTGGATTATGATGGTGATGGTTATGATGATATATTAGCATTAAGTCCAGATGGAAATACTATCAAGGCACAACCCTTTTATAATATCGGCGGTGTTTTTGACTCTGGGCATCTAGTTCGTAAACAAGTGGATGGTTTAAATGGTATTTTACCATATTCTATTGAATTAACGGATTGGGACTCTGATGGTTTTTTTGATGTTTTAGTCTCCTTTAAATCAGGTGACATTATTGCGTTTACATTAACTCCCGCTACTCTTGTAATAGATGAAGTACCGATTAATAGTGGTCCTTTAACTCAAGTCTCATTGGAAGATTTTAATCAAGACACCCATGAAGATATATTAGCTCTTTCATCTGATTTAAATACCTTAACTTTGATTTCAGGAAAAGATGGGACATCACAACCGGTTCGAGATGCCATGAGAAATATTCCTTCAGAAATGCAGGTCTTTTCAATGTTACCAATGACAAAAGCCGGCTTATATAATGGAAGTGTCCTTATTTCAGCTTGGGATGGAGAACAAAATTCAACATATGTTATTCAACTCGGAAATAAATCAGGCCAGCTAGACCAAGGTTACTTAATAACTCCAGATTTCATAAAATCACAACTTCCTAATTTACTTTCCAATACCCAAGACTTAGAGCCGGATTTTCCAGAGGTTTTTATAGAGTTACCACCAGAAGAAAAAGTACCGCTTGAGCCTCAATTAGAAGAGTTAATTATAACTGATTTAGGTCAGTCTCCAAGTAGTTATATACCAAATACAATTTCACCAAGTCAAAAAGAAGGTAAAGTTTTAAGAGAGCAGCCTCGAATGTCTATACCAAAAAAAATTATAAGGACTTTAGAACAGCCAAAATTACCGAAGCCAAAAGAATCGCTTGGGCAAAGGCTTCCAAAGCATATTTTACCAAGGTATGTCCTTAGGCCGAGTCAACCATTCTTATATGAAATACCAAAAGACAGTAGCGATGAGTTTTATAGCTTTAGATGGGATAATCAGCCTCCTAAGGGTATGTATTTTTTATATGATAGTAAGTCTATTAATTGGGTACCAACAGATAAACAATTAGATGCCTTTCCGTTATCCTATATGGTTAGAATGAAAGTTGATGAAATAATGGAGCCCTATACAGGGGTTAATGAAGCGGAACAAGTTTTTAAAGCAACTCCAGTTTTAGAGAGTCGAGATGAGAGTTTGTGGGTTTATGTTAATGACCCACCAAGATTTTTAACTCAGCCAACTATTACAGAATTTATTGCCGGTTCAACCTTCAGATATGAGCCTATTGTTCAAGACCTTAATAAAGATAGTTCAATAAAATTAGAGTTAGAAGTTTCTCCAGATGGAATGACAATTGAAAATGGTATTGTAGTTTGGAAGACAGACAGTGCACATGTTGAGGTTTACAATGTACGAATTGTTGCATCAGATGGTTTCGAGCGAACAGCTCAAGAATTTCAACTTTTTTCTAGAGCTGGAGTTAAGATTCTTTCAAAAGCTCCTGAAAAAGCAAGTGTTGGCACTATCTATAATTATCCTGTAAAAGTATGGCGACAGAAAGCCGATGAAAAAATAAGTTATAAGCTGTTTTTTGGACCAGACGGTATGATTATACAGCCAGATGGTACTATTTCTTGGACTCCTAATCCAGTTCAAGTTGACACCATAAAATATTCAATTATTGCCAGCCATGGAGTTGCAACAGATACGCAATTTGTAAATTTATTTGTTAATCATCCTCCAATAATAAAGTCTGCTCCGATGATGATGAATACTATTAATGTTGGTGGAATTTGGGATTTTGAATTAACGGTTGAAGAGCCTAACAAAAATGACAGATTAGTTTATACAGCTCACAAATTACCTCAAGGGATGCGAATGGATCCTCAAACAGGCTTTTTGCGTTGGGAGCCAACAATGAACGAATTAGATTTTCATCAACTTCAAATTGAAGTTTCAGACGGCCACGAATCTAGAGTTATTGAAGCAGAGTTTTTTGTTAATGCTCCGACAAAAATTGTCTCAGTTCCTCCAATGTCTGCAACTGTTGGCGATGAGTATGCATACAAAATAATGATAAATGATAGAAATAAAGGCTCTTTATTACCATTTAAAAAGGTTGTAAAGGTTGAAAATATTTCTTCTATAAGAATGTATTCAATTAACATAACTGACGATGTAGCGCTTTCAAATATTGATAGATATTTAGGGGATTGGCATAACAGTGAAGCTATTTATTATTTTGACCCAAAATACCCAGCCGATAGTTTAGTCTCCAGGCTTAATTTAAAAAAATATACACATTCCGTCTTTTTTGAAGAAGATAGACTCTGGGTTTTATTAGAAAATATAGATGGTCGGACAATTAAAATGAAGGATTTTCTTTGGGAGTTTTTTAATGGAGCAAAAGGGAAGCCTCCAAGAGTTGTCGTGGAAAAAGTAAATCCATTTCGATTTAATTTATTAGACTTCCCGGAAGGAATGGTCGTTGAAGGTTCCTCGGGAACATTGCGTTGGACGCCAAATGTAGAACAATCGGATGCTCATAGAATAACTGTTGTTGTTTCGGATGGATATACAAAAGATGAACAGACATATGAAGTATACGCAAATCATTTACCAACGATTGTTTCAAATCCTCCTCATATGGGACTCGCTGGAGAATTATTTAAATACCAAGTCAGAGTTGATGATAAAAATAAAAATACAAAGTTGGAATACACCTTACTTAAAGGACCGCACGGGATGCAAATGGATAGATATGGTAAAATACTATGGGTTCCTAAAGCAGCTCAGATTAATAATAATTCATTTGAAGTCGCCGTAAGCGATGGTTACGGAACGGACGTCCAACAGGGTAAAATATTTATTAATAATGCACCAACAATAATTTCAAACCCGAAACCAGTAGGTTTAACGGGACATTCTTGGCGCTATAAAATAGTAACTGAAGATTTAAATGGGGATAAAGTAGCCTATCGAGCGGTTAGATTACCTAAGTATGCTAGATTTGATAAAAACAAAGCTACGCTCGAATGGTCACCTAGAAAAAACCAAATGGGTATGAATGATTTTATTCTAATGGCGGTTGACGAGCATGGTGCCACTTCAACTCACGAATTCCAAGTTCATGTATTCCATGACCCTAGTTCTAAGCAACTTGTTAATACTGGTTGGCCACTTATGTTAACTTTTGTGGGTGTCGTTTTTGCCTATGGTATGTCTCAAATTTAATTTTATCATTTATTAGTTCTTTAAAACTTAATCCATTTACTTTATCATCAATAGACAGTTCTAGGTTAGCTGGTAAAACCGGCATTTTTGAATTTAAGCTTTTTAGCTTAACCCAATCTTTTTCCGTTGTTAAAATAAAATCTGCATTTTTCTTTTTAGCTTCAATTTCGATTTTATTTAAGTCTTTTTGAGAATAGTTAAAGTGATCTTTAAGATTACAATGACCAACTATATTTTTGGAAAGACTTTTTATACTTAATTGAAAACTCAAAGGATCCCCTATTCCTGATAATAAATAGGCTTTTTTATTTTTTAAAAGTTCTAATGCATTAATTTTTGGAATAGATATTTTAGAAATATTATTTATGGATCTAGAATAATAAATATTTGGCTGAAAATTTTCAATTTTTTCAATTAATTTATTTTGAGGTTGTGATAAATTATTTTTTGTAACAATAACACAATCAGTTCTTTTTAAACTTGAAAAAGATTCTCTTAAAAATCCAACAGGTAATAACTTGTGATTCCTTTTTTTATGGAGGCTATTAATTAAAACAACTTCAAAATCTCTATATAAAGAGCGATGTTGAAAACCGTCATCCAGTACGATTACATCTAGATTATAATTTTTTAGAAGAATTTTACCAGTCCTAAATCTATTCTTATCAATACCAATTGGAACACCATTTAATTTTTCAAAAAATAAAAGAGGCTCATCTCCTATTTTTAGAAAATTTAAATTTTGTTTAATTTTTTTATTTTCGTTACAAATTATAATTGGGGTTTCAACTAAACGTCCATATCCTCGAGTTAAAATACCAACTTTTAGATTATTCTTTTTTAGTAAATTAACTAAGTATATGACCATAGGTGTTTTTCCTGAACCACCAGTAGAAATATTCCCAATACTAATAACGGGGCATAAAAGTTTGTTTTGCTTAACAATATTATAATCAAAAAGTAAATTTCTAAAAAAGATAAAAAGATAATATATAGCACTCAAAGGATATAATAGTTTTTTAAGATGCTTAAATTTATTTTTTATTTGCATAATGCAAGTTTTCTAGTTCAACTTGTTCCATCGCTTCTACGAGCTTTCTAGATGACTCTGTATCTGATATTGAGTCTTCTAAAAGTAAAGGCTTGCCATATTTGATATAAATTTTCCCAAATGGCTTTTCTAAAAAAAATGTGTCCCAATTTGTGAATCCCCATCTTCGAGTTGAATGTGTACTAGCTGGTATAATTATGGTTCCAGTTTTTTTTGCTGCTCTGATAATTCCAAGCTTTGGAACTTTAGCTGGGCCAGTTGGTCCATCAGGTGTAATAAATAAAATCTTTTGACCGCTCTTTAAAATCTTCAATATTTCTTTGTACGCTTTTGCTCCATCTTCTTTACTAGAGCCTCGAATCATGTTCCATCCCCATTTTAAAGCTACTTGAGAAATTATTTCAGCATCTTTATGTGTTCCGGCAAGTGCATAAACTTTTATATCTTTTAAATCGTAAAAAACTGAGAGCAATTGAGAATGCCACAAGGATATAATTATTGATTTTCCCGATTCTTTAGCTCTAATATAGTTTTCTCTTCCTCTCACATCGTAAGTATTTGTAGAATACAATAATTTTAAAAAAAAGCTAACTATATGTTTCTTTAAAATTATTTTAATTTTTTCTTTCATTTAAAGCTGTTCTATTCAATATAGTTTTAGCTACTCGATTATAAACACCCGGAGATCCAAGTCCTGTTCTAATCGGTTCTAATTTTTTGATCATCCTTTTTCTTTTTTTTGAGTTTATATCTAACAGGGGAGTAATGTGCTCTATAATATTATCTGATTTCATTTGCCCTTGTAGTAGTTCTGGAACAATTTCTTTACTAGCCATTATATTTGGCATACATGAATATTTTAGCTTAACTACAGACTTTGCTATAACCCATGATATAAAAGACATTTTATAGCAAGTCACCATTGGAAGATTTTCAATTGCGCATTCGAGAGTTGCTGTTCCTGAGGCTACAATGGCTGCGGTAGAGACTAACATCGCTTTTTTTGCATTTTTTTCAATTTTAATATAATCGGGTATCTTATCAATGAAAATATGATCCGGCTTTCCAAGTATGATTTGCATTTTAGGAAATTTAAGCTTTATCCTATTGGCTACTTCTAAAAAAATAGGCCAATGTCTGTAAATTTCTTGCTCTCGACTTCCCGGCAGCAATAATAAGATAGGGTGCTCAATGGTTAAATTATGGCGACCATAGAATGATTTTGAAGTCTCTCCTATGTGTTTATCATCGGCGAAAGGATGTCCTAAAAATTCAATATCCACATCATTGATATGAAACCATTTTTTTTCAAAAGGGAAAATTCCTATCAATTGATCTGTGTTTTCTTTTAAAATTTTTATCCTATTTTTTTTCCATGCCCAAACTTGAGGTAATATAAAAAAAGTGATAGGTATTGATAAGTTTGAAACTTGCTTTGCTATCTGAAGATTAAAACCCGGGTAATCAATCAAAATAATTCTATCTGGTTTTAATTTTTGAATTGCATTTTTCGTTTTTTTCAGAATTTTTATAATTCGAGGAAGGTGTTTAATTACTTCGGTAAAACCCATAAAAGAAAGGTTGTCAATGTGTTCTAAAATAGTCATACCTTCTGCTCTCATTAAGTCTCCTCCATGACCTATGAATGAAGAGTTTGGTTCTAGTATTTTAATTGCCTTTATTAGTTTACTGCCGTGCAAATCTCCGGAAGGTTCTCCTGCCAGCAAAAAAAACTTTTTTTTAATTTCCATCAATAATCATTTTATAAATAAGTGATAATAGTTTTTTATGATTATAATTACAGTAAAAAGACAAATATTTTGTAGTGATCTTTTTTCTGTTGAAAACACTTTTTTTAAGGGGATTGGAGATCGTAAATCATTACTTTCCCAAATTGAGAACCTTGGAAATAGACGAGGAACATTTGATTTATATTTTAAATAAGCATTTCCAAACTTTTTATCTAGTGTTTTTTCCTCAAGTGATATGATCATCGAATATTGGAAAGTAAAGAAAACAAAGGTAGCTAAAAATAATTCCCACATAATATCACCTCCAGAGAATAAAACAAAGCCAAGATAAATTGTCATATTTCCTAAGTAAAGAGGATTTCGGGTAAAATGATAAGGCCCACTCATACACAAAGAAGGGGCTCCGACTTTTAAGGTTCGTGTGGCGCCCCCAGCAAATCGAACGGAACTAATTCTTATACTCTCGCCCAAAAAAGCTATAATTATACCTATAAATACAAATGGAGTTTCAAAAGAAGAAAAATAAATCAGAGTAACTACTAATGGTATTGGTGTGAAGCTTCTATTTGAAAAGATTAATTTTCTTAAATTCATTATTTAATACCTTCTGTGATTTTTTCTTGAATTTCAATTGCAACGGCAAGCGCATCTCGACCTGCTTCACCAGAAACGATTGGTTTTTCAGTACCTTCAATAGAGTAAATAAAATTTATTAATTCCAACCTTAATGCATCTTCCTTAATTATTTCTGGTTTTTCATAAATAATATGTTTCTTAGTACCATTATAGTCAAAAGGAACTTTTAACAAATAATCTTGATTGGAGTTTATATTGTTTTCAATTTTATAAATTTCAGTCAACCCTTTATAAAGATCAATAGTTGTGTATAAGTTTTGTTGGAATGTTTTAATTTTTCGAACTTCATTTTTTGAAATTCGACTAGACATTATACTCGCAACACAACCATTTGAAAATTTAATTCTTGCATGCGCAATATCAATTGATTCTGTAAGGATAGATAACCCAGAAGCTTCGATAGAATCAACATTTGCATTGACTAAGGATAACAGTATATCAATATCATGAATCATTTTATCGAGCACAACAGGAACATCCGTTCCTCTTTCGCTGTAAGGAGCAAGTCTCTGGAATTCAATAAAAGCTGGTTTTATTTGGTAAGGTTCTAATGCTCGCAGCGCAGGGTTAAGCCGTTCTATATGCCCAACTTGAATAATTTTTTTTTTATTTTTTGCTATTTCAATAAGGTTCTCAGCTTCGCGAATTGTTGATGTAATTGGCTTCTCAATAAAAACATGCTTTTTCATTTTAAGGCAATATTCTGCTACCTCAGCATGATGAATTGTAGGTGTAACAATTGAAACAGCATCGACAGATGATATTAATTTATTTAAATTATCAAAGATAGGAATGTTATACTGTTTTGAGATTTTAAGTGCTTGTTTTTCATCTGTATCAAAAAGACCAACAAGAGTTATATCTTTAATACTGCAATAATGTTTAACGTGATGTTGGCCAAGGTGCCCAACGCCAATTACTCCGAGCTTTATAGGATTTTTTTTCATAGTAATACTCTAATTTACAAAATTAGCCTTGTAAATTATAGAGTAGATAACAGAGAATTTATTAACAATGAAAAATCTTGCATTTAACATATACAAACAGCAATTTTTAACTCAATTCGAGGTGTTAATGGAGTTTCAAAATGGCTAACGATATAAAATCTGGTGTTGGTTTCATAATTCCGGCGATTGGTGTTGTCGGTTTTTTTACAGCTCTTCTCCTAGGGGAGTTTTTATTAAGCATTATTATTGCTGTAATGGTAATCCTAATCTGGTTCTTGTATATGCTAGTAATGGAGTCTCATGTTCCCAAAGAAATGGGCAATATGATTATACTATTTGGGCTAATGCTTTCTTTAGGGATTTTTCTTGGTTTTGGAGTTATTCAAAATATGTGGGGAGGATATGATCTTAAACCAGAAGGAGCTATTTTTTCATTGATTATTCTCTTTTTTTCGGTTTTAACAGGTTTGAATTTTAGGAGTCAACAAAAAACAACCTTTACAAACCCTCACTCATCAGTTCTTTCAGATGAAGATAGAAGTCTTGTAATGAATGCTATTAATCAAAATACTAGCGGTGTCGAAACTGTAAATAACGAACCAAAAGTTATAATTGTAAAACAGGAAGCCGTTGCTGTTGAAAAAGAGAATGATGAAAAGAAGGAAATCGTTAATCAATTAAACCCTCATGACCCATACGGGATGTCAAGTAATCCTTATTTTGCTTACCCTTCCGACTATTATGAAGATGAAGATGAAGATTATGAAGATTATGATGAAGAATGGGAAGAAGATGACGAAGAAGGTTAAGTCGCCCAATAAAGTATTCTATTTTAAGTCATCTAGACTATTACGTTCTAAAGTGGCTCAAACATTAAATTTAAAAAAGATACAATCTCCGTCCCTTACAATATAGCCCTTACCCTCTTGCCTAATTAGGCCTAGTTCAGACAAAACTTTTTCTGATTTATTAGTAATTATCTCATTGTAATGAAATATTTCAGCTTTTATAAAACCTCTTTCAAAATCTGAATGGATAGCACCTGCAGCCATAGGAGCGGTTGCCCCTTTCGGAATTGTCCAGGCTCTAACTTCTTTTTCTCCACATGTAAAGTAAGTTTGAAGACCTAAAAGATTAAAGCTATTTCTAATTACTTTATTAAGTCCCGGTTCACCTAAATTATATTCTTCTAAAAACATGGGTTTTTCTTCTTCACTAAGAATTGCAATTTCTTGTTCAATCGAAGCGCAAATACGGATGCCTGAATTTCCTTGTTGCTCAGCAAAGCTTAGAAGGTCTTTAACGTAATTATTATTTTGATCATTGGCAATTTCAGCTTCATCAACATTAGCTATATATAAAATGGGCTTGTTGGTTAAAAGATGAAATGAATTAAAAGAATCTTGATTATCATCTTCAACCATGTATGCTCTAGCTTGTTTACCGCTTGAACAATGCTGAATAAGACTCTCTATTAGGTTTACTTCTTTTATCGCAATTTTATCACCCGACCGTGCAGATTTCTCGGTTTTACGGAGTCGTTTTTCAAGGGTTTCAATATCTGCAAGGAGCAATTCTGTTTCTATTATTTCAGCATCTCTAACGGGGTTTATACTTCCCTCAACATGTGTAATATTTTCATCATCAAAACACCTAATCACATGTAGTATGGCAGATGTTTGACGTATCTGGCCTAAGAATTGATTTCCTAACCCTTCTCCCTTACTCGCGCCCTTCACTAAACCGGCAATATCTGTAAACTCTACAGTAGCATTAATAGTTTTATCTGGCTTATATATAGTTGATAATTTAATTAATCTATTATCTGGTAGTGCAACAACCCCAGTATGTGGTTCTATAGTGCAAAAAGGGTAATTTTCAGCTGGAACGCTAGATTCAGTTAAAGCATTAAACAGAGTCGATTTACCAACATTCGGTAGCCCAACAATTCCACATTGAAGTGACATTTAATTAAGTCCTTTTATCAATTAAAAAGTATCTTGAGATGGATCTCCACCAAAATCGTAGGTTAAATTATCGAAGAGTCCAACTTGTAGGTTTTTTGCAAAATAAATTGTACGATCATCTGATGTGCTAAGCTCTCCATCTGCCCAAATCATTAGCTTTCCTCCTCTGTCTAGTACTTTTTTTATATCAATTTTATAAACGACTTTTTTATGATAAGGGCGAACTTGACCTTTAAACTTTAAATCTCCGACTCCTAAAGCCCTCCCTCTTCCTTTACCCTCAATCCAAGTAAGATAAAAACCAACAAGTTGCCACATTCCATCTAATCCTAAGCAACCGGGCATCACGGGGTCACCTTTAAAATGACAATGAAAAAACCAATTTTCATTATCTATATCGAGCTCTGCTAAAATTTGACCCTTATTATATTTCCCACCAGTTTTATTTATTTCAAGAATTCTATCAATCATTAACATGGGAGGGAGCGGTAATTTTCCGGTATCTGAACCCATCAGGGTACCCTCACCACTTTTTAATAATTCTTCTTTGGTATAACTGTTTTTTTGTTTCATTATTTTTTAATTAAATTTATATCGCGAAGAGTACAACAAAAAATTCAATTATTAAACCGACATTTGGCAACTATCAAATAAAATAAATAATTAAATTAAAACAATTAAAATTGGAGAAAATATGTCAGATTGGGTATTAATACTTGGTGGTTCAACTGGACATGGGGCTGCAACAGCAAAAAAATTAGCTAAAGATGGTTATGGAATAATAGCTTTTCATTTTGATCGAGGCGATGCTAAAAAGATTGCTCTAGAAACAATTAATGAAGTTAATGAGTTAACTGGTGGTCGTTCTCACTATTTTAATACAAATGCAGCATCAGAAGAAGCTATTCATAAGTATGTTCCCAAAATTAAAGAAATCACCAATGGTAATCCTTTAAAGTTGCTATTGCATTCAATCGCATTTGGAACAACCACAAATTTTTTTGGCGAAAAGCCAGTTACACAAAGGCAAATGGATATGACTATACATGTTATGGGGAACTCGCTACTATATTGGACTCAAAACCTATATAAAAATAAATTATTAGCGAATGGTTCTCGTATTATGGGTCTTACAAGTGAAGGCAATTACTTAGCAATGGAGGGTTATGGACCAGTTAGTGTTGCTAAGGTTGCAATGGAAGCAATCATTCGTCAAATTGGATGGGAATTAGGAGAATTTGGAATTACCGCTAATGCTATTCAAGCAGGTGTCACTCCAACTAGAGCATTAACTAAGATCACAGAAGATTGGGGAAAATGGGTTGAGAATACAAAGAAAAGAAACCCTATGAAAAGAACTACAACTCCTGAAGATATAGCTGGAACGATATCAATGTTATTAAAACCGGATGCGAACTTTATAAATTGTTCTATTATTTATTGTGATGGTGGAGAATCTAGATCTGGAACTATTTAGAGAACTCTATTTAGGAATCAATACCCTGTAAGAGTTTTTCTTCAATAAGAGCAATAAGTTCATGAGAGTCTTTATTTGGAGTTATTTCAAAACTTCGTTTTGCTTCGTTAAGAGCATATTCCCACCATCCTTTTTTTGTGTAAGCAATAGCTAGCTTTAGATGTGATTTACCCAAAACATGGAATTCCTCTCTTTTTAATTCATTTGCATCTCCAGAATATAAACGAGAGACTTCTCTATATTCAATTATAGCTTCATCTATTAAGCCTCTTTGTAAATACCAGTTTCCAAGATTTAAATGCCTTGATGGATCTTCCTGACAAGAAGTGTAAAATAAAGCCAGGAACATAAAAAGTATTAACCGGGTGCGTTGATAGATATTATTGTTCATATTGTATACCTAATCTTTGGTCTTACAGTTAGGAAAATCAAGAAAAAAAAACAATAATTTTTTAAGCATTTGCCCCATTTGCCCAATTATGATCTAGAGAGCTGATAGCTTGCTCCCACATAGAATTGGATTGAAGATTGAAAACAAAATCATCAGTCATCGATTGCATCATCCAATCGCCTTTTTTGATTTCATTTTCTAGTTGTCCAGGTCTCCAACCGGCATGACCCATCATCACTTTATAGGGAACATCGTTTGCGCCTATTATCTTCTCTAAGTTAATTTTATTACTGCTGATTGAGATATTATTCGTTACGTCTATAGATGGATTCACGTCTTTTAAGGGCTTATGCAACAAAATATACTTATCAATTAATATTGGTCCACCAAAAAAAATCTTTTTATTATTTACAGAAATAGGATGATTTAATGAAAGTTCTTTAAATAGAGTTTTATATTTTGAATCATTCAAACTTTTATTAATTATTATTCCAATAGCACCATCATTATTATGCTCAAATATATAAATTACAGATTTAGAAAAGAAAACGTCAGTCATATGGGGCATAGATATAAGCAGTTTGTTTTTTAATGAGCTCACCCCTAAAAATAAGACAGGTATTTTAAAGATTCAAGATTAAGACTTTTAGCTTTTTTAAAATGTAAATGCATTTAGGGCTTATCCTATAATAAGCTGTAAATTTAAGAATGGTCTGTTTTATAGAGTTAATTAACTATAAGGTAATATGAAAAAAGCAAGTGATAAAATTATTGTCAAAGGTGCTCGACAGCACAATCTTAAAGACATCGATGTTACAATTCCACGTGATCAATTTGTAGTAATTACCGGATTATCTGGTTCCGGAAAATCATCTTTAGCTTTTGATACTATTTATGCCGAAGGGCAGCGAAGATATGTTGAATCACTATCTTCATATGCTAGACAATTCTTAGGATTAATGGAAAAACCAGATCTCGACTCTATTGAAGGGCTTTCTCCTGCTATCTCGATAGAACAAAAATCAACGGCTAGAAACCCAAGATCAACTGTTGGAACTGTAACTGAAATCCATGATTATTTGAGGCTGCTATATGCTCACGTAGGTAAACCGCACTGTTGGAAATGTGGGAATGTAATTCAAAAACAAACAGTTCAGCAGATTGTTGATAGAGTAAATAAGTTTAAGTTAGGTAGTCGGATGCATATCCTTGCTCCAATTGTCAAAGGTAAAAAAGGCCTTCATAAATCAATTATTGAAAATATTAGAAAAGATGGCTTTTTAAGGGTTAGGGTTAATGGTGAAATATTTTCTATTAATGATAACCTCGAACTGAATAAGAATAAAAAACAATCGATTGAAGTTGTAATTGATAGACTTATTGTAAACGAAAACATTAATGAGCGCTTAACAGAGTCAATTGAGCTAGCCCTTAAAATTGGCAGCGGTAATCTGATCATTAATATTTTGCCTAATAAAGAGTATCTATTTTCTGAGCACTTAGCTTGCCCTGATTGTGACATTTCAATGGAAGAGATCGTGCCTAGAATGTTTTCATTTAATTCTCCTTATGGAGCTTGTCCTCAATGCGATGGTTTAGGCTCGCACATGGAAGTCGATCCCAACCTTATAGTTCCGGATAAAAGAAAAAGTTTAATCCAAGGCGCAATTATACCTCTTGGAGAACAACCGCGCGGGAACTGGTATGGAAGTATTCTAAAAAGCTTATCCAAGCACTATAATTTTAATTTTACAACTCCATGGATAAAGTTGGATAATGAAGTAAAGCGTATTTTATTAAATGGTACTGGAAAAGAAAAGTTTAAAATGGAATATACATCAGCAAAATGGGAAGGTACTTATTCTGGGGGATGGGAAGGAGCAATTCCCAATTTAATGCGTCGCTATAGTCAAACAAGATCCCAAGGAATAAGACAATGGATTGAACAGTTTATGAGTATGCGTCCATGCTCTAGTTGTTCTGGTACTCGATTGCGAAAAGAAACGCTGAGTGTTTTAATTAATAAAAAGAATTTAGGTGAAGTTTCTTCAATGTCGATTGTAATGCTAAGCCAATTTTTCAATGATTTAAAACTAACAAAAATGGAAGAAAAAATCGCAGATCAAATTTTGAAAGAAGTTCAGCAGAGGCTGAGTTTTTTAGTAAATGTTGGTTTAAACTATCTGACTTTGGATAGATCTGCTGTTACTCTTTCGGGTGGTGAAGCGCAAAGAATTAGGCTCGCGACTCAAATAGGATCACAATTAATGGGGGTTTTATATATTTTAGATGAACCATCTATTGGGTTGCATCCAAGAGATAACAATAAACTACTAGGCACATTAAAATCACTTAGAGACATTGGTAACTCAATTTTAGTTGTTGAGCATGATCAAGAAACAATAGAAGCGGCTGATTATGTTATTGATATAGGTCCTGGCGCAGGAAAAAATGGAGGTGAAATCACTTTCTCAGGTAAACCCGAGGATTTGCATAAATCAAAGTTATCATTAACAGCTCAATATATTACTGGTAAAAGAAAAATTGAAATTCCTAAACAACGTCGAAAAGGGAATTCTAAAATATTATCATTAAAAGGTGCTGTTGGAAATAATTTAAAAGATGTTGAAGTAAAATTCCCACTAGGAACATTTATTGCTGTTACAGGTGTTTCAGGTAGTGGTAAAAGTACATTGATTAATGAAACTTTATTTCCTTTACTATCAAAAAAATTAAACAGATCAAGGTCTTACCCTCTTAACTATGAGTCCTCGGAAGGGATTGAGTTTTTAGACAAAGTTGTAGATATAGACCAAAAGCCAATTGGAAGGACTCCACGTTCGAACCCAGCAACCTATACAGGGCTATTTACTCATATTAGAGATTTATTTGCAAAGCTTCAAGAATCAAAAGTTAGAGGTTATAAGCCAGGACGTTTTTCTTTTAATGTTAAAGGTGGGCGCTGCGAGTCTTGTCAGGGAGATGGTATTATTAAAATAGAAATGAACTTTTTACCTGACGTCTATGTCAAATGTGAAGTTTGTCTTGGTGAGAGATATAACAGGGAAACATTGGAGGTTAAATATAAGGGGAAATCTATTGCTGAAATCTTAGCAATGCCTGTTTCTGAAGCATTGATTTTTTTTGAGCCTGTTCCATCCATTAAGAAGAAATTAAAAACATTGTATGATGTCGGTTTAGGATACATTCATCTAGGTCAGCAAGCAACAACATTATCAGGCGGAGAAGCGCAAAGAGTTAAGTTAGCAACCGAACTTTCTAAAGTGGCAACAACAAAAACATTGTACATTTTAGATGAACCGACAACAGGGCTTCATTTTGAAGATATTAGGATGCTTCTAAAGGTTTTAAACCGCTTAGTTGACAAGGGTAATACCGTCATTGTTATCGAACATAACCTAGATGTTATAAAAACAGCAGACTGGGTCATTGATCTTGGACCTGAAGGTGGCACTGAAGGTGGGAATATTATTGGAGTTGGTACACCTGAGCAATTAGCGAAAATGAAGCACTCTTATACAGGCTTATACTTAAAGCCCATTTTAAAAAATAATTCGTAGATTCTAAATATAAGTAATGATAAATATCTAGTCTAGATTCTTTACGATGCCTATTTGAGATCGTATCTTCTATATCATATTTAAAATGATTTATTAATAATTTGTAGAATGACAGAGATTCACATAACAGACCCATCACCCTTAGATGATGATTTAACGATTGAAAAATCTCTACGTCCTTCTCAGTTTGATGAGTTTATTGGACAGAAAGAGCTCGTTGATAATTTAAAATTATATATTGAAGCATCAAATAAGCGTGGAGATGCCCTAGACCATGTCCTTTTATTTGGGCCTCCGGGTTTAGGGAAAACAACCCTCGCAAATATTGTTTCAAAAGAATTAAAGTCAAATATTAAACAGGCTTCTGGTCCTATTATAGAAAGAGCTGGTGACTTGGCTGGAATGATTACGAGCCTTAGTCATAGAGATGTTTTTTTCATTGACGAAATACATAGATTAAATAGTGTTGTAGAGGAATACCTTTATTCAGCGATGGAAGATTTTTCAATAGATATCATGATTGATAAAGGTCCAAGTGCTCGAAGCGTTCAATTAGACATAGAGCCTTTTACTTTGATTGGTGCCACAACACGCTTAGGTAATTTAACGTCGCCATTAAGAGATAGATTTGGTGTTGTTTTAAGGGTTGACTATTACAACACAGAAGATCTTTTTCACATTATAAATAGATCGGCGGAAATTCTTGAAGTTGAAATGGATGAAGAGGGGGCTATGGAGCTAGCTAAAAGGAGCAGGGGGACGCCAAGACTTGCAAACAGGATTTTAAGAAGAGCACGAGATTTTGCTCAAGTTAAAGCTTCAGGTAGGATAACTATAGATGTTGCTAAATCCTCTTTAGAAAAATTAGGAATTGATTCTATTGGGTTAGATGGTATGGATAGAAAAATTTTAGATGTAATTATTGAAAAATTTTCTGGTGGCCCTGTTGGAGTTAAATCTCTAGCTGTTGCAGTGGGCGAAGACGCAACAACGATTGAAGATGTTTATGAACCATTTTTAATTAAGGAAGGTTTTTTGCTTAGAACAGCCAGAGGCCGAATTGCTCAAGAATCTGCATATAAATTATTAAATAAAGAATTAACGAAAGACCAACAGGGGTTATACAAATGATTGATAAAAAGAAAAAATATAAACTTGCAGACTTTAATTATCGTTTACCAAAAAATTCGATAGCTCAACATCCAGAATCGAGGAGGGATTATTCTAAGCTCATGGTTGTTCATCGAGATACGGGTGAAATAGAGCATAAGAAGTTTTATCATATTTTAGATTATATGAGAAAAAATGACCTCCTAGTACTGAATAATACTAAAGTATTTCCAGCCCGCCTTTTTGCAACGAAGGATAGAACTGATGCTAAAGTTGAGGTCTTTTTACTTAGAGAGTTATCTACAGATTTATGGGAAGTGATGGTCAGACCAGCGAGGAAAGTAAGAATTGGTAATAAGTTAGTCTTTAATTCAAAGCTCATGTGCGATGTTATCGACAACACTGTTTCAGGTGGCAGAGTTGTCAGATTTGAGCACGAATCTGATAGTCTCCATGATATCATTGACAAGATAGGGATCTCTCCCTTGCCGCCTTATATTGATCGTGATGCTGATGCAAAGGATAAAAAAAGGTATCAAACGGTTTATGCTAGTGAAAGAGGAGCTGTTGCGGCACCAACTGCCGGCTTGCACTTTACAGAACCATTATTAGCGAAGGCTAAAGAAAAAGGAATAAAAATTGAGACAGTTACACTTCATATTGGCTTAGGAACTTTTAGGCCTGTTCAAGTTGAAGATTTAAATCGGCATCAAATGGATTCCGAATATTTTGAAGTTTCACCGACAACTTCAATGGCAATAAATCAAGCAAGAAAAAGACATAGAAAAATTATTGCTGTTGGAACATCTACAGTTAGAGCGCTCGAAACCATTGCTATTTCAGGTTTTCAGGTTACTCCCAAAAGAGGCTGGACCGATAAATTTATTTATCCTCCATACGAATATAAAATGGTTGATAAGATGATTACAAATTTTCACACTCCACAATCAACTCTTTTAATGATGGTAAGTGCTTTTGCAGATAGAAAGTTAATTAAAAAAGCTTATAGTGAAGCAAAGAAAAATGATTATCGCTTTTTAAGCTATGGCGATGCAATGATAATCTTATAGGAGTTTGAATGAGCGTAGCTGCAATTATTCCAGCTGCAGGTATAGGGAATCGATTTGGTGAGCAAAAGCAATTTAAATTATTAAAAGGTAAGCCTTTATTCCATTATGCCATAGAGACATTTTTAAAAGTCTCTCATATTAAACAAGTTTTAGTTGTTGTTCCTGAAAATCACTTATCTTTTGTTGAAAAATACTCTAAAAGCGTTTTTAAAGTTAATTCTATAAAGGTCGTTATGGGTGGTTCTCGGAGGCAAGATTCAGTTAAAAAAGGTATTGAAGCAGTTGAAGAATACATAAATACTGTTTGTATACATGATGCCGCTCGACCATTCATCTCTAAAAATTTAATTGAAGCATGTATCAATGCTTCTTTAAATGCGGATGGTGCAATAATAGCAGTGCGGCCGGTAGATACTGTCAAATTTATTTCTAATGGTAAGGTTAAAGAGACTCTCAATCGTGAGAATATTTGGTTAGCGCAAACACCACAAGTTTTCAACAAAGAGAAATTAATTCGTGCATTTAAATACTCTGAAATACATAAATTAAAAGTGACCGATGAGTCTACATTAATGGAAAAAGCGGGTTTTTCAGTTATTCCAATCGAGGGTAGTCTTTCAAATTTTAAGATTACTAAATTAGAGGATTGGGTTCGAGCAGAAAGGCAGCTTAAATGATTCGCACAGGAATTGGATATGACGTTCATCAATTAGTTAAAGGTGAAAAGCTTGTAGTTGGCTCTGTTGAGATTGTATCTTCAATCGGGTCTTTGGGACACTCAGATGGTGATGCATTAATCCACTCAATTTGCGATGCACTTTTAGGAGCTGCTAACTTAGGAGACTTAGGGCATTTTTTCCCCAGTGAGGATGTTAAATGGAAAGATTCAGAGAGCGTTTATTTTTTAAAAGATGTAATCTCAAAAATAGAAAACAAAGGTTTTACTATAAATAATATTGATGCGACAGTTATTTTGGAAAAGCCAAAGTTGGGAAACTATATACCTAGTATAAAAAAAAAGTTATCCGGTATAACTAATCTTAATGCATCGCAAATATCTATAAAAGCAACCACAACAGATAAGTTAGGATTTATTGGCCGAGAGTCAGGCTGGGCGGTATTAGCAATCGCCACAATTACAGATAATAATGAGTGAAGAGTTAATCCTTAGATCTAGAGCTAAGGTTAATATTGGATTAAAAATCCAGAATAAGCGAAGTGATGGCTTTCATAATATACATACCCTCTTTCAAGAATTAGATCTTCATGATACGATTACTTTATGCAGAGCTGAATCGGGATGTCATTTTTCTTCGAATATTGATTGGTTAGATAATAGTTCAGATAACTTATGCGTTAAAGCTTGGATGAGAATGGGAAAATTATTTGATATTAAAGGGATTTCCATTCATTTAGAAAAGATAATACCTGCAGGGAGTGGCCTTGGAGGAGGTTCTTCTAATGCGGCAGCAATATTAAAAGGAATAAACAGATTATATGAATTAGGACTCGAGAAAAAAGAACTAGAATCAATTGCTTCTTCTATCGGTGCTGATGTTCCATTTTTTATAAGAGGGGGTATTCAATTAGGTGAAGGTATTGGTGAAGTTTTAACAAGAGTAAATACAAATATAAAAGGTACATATTTGTTGGTCATTCCTAGAATTCATATTAATACTGCATGGGCATTTAGTGCATACAAAATACTTTTGCAGGATGATAAAGAGAAGGTTAACTTTAAAAGCTTAATTGAAAGAGATAATATCTCTTTTAAGTTTTTTGAGAATGATTTTGAATCAATTATTGTTCCATCATATCCAAAGATTGGAAGTATAAAAGATACTCTTCGAGACAGTAGTGCTCGTTTTGCCAGTCTGTCGGGCTCAGGTTCGACTGTGTATGCGATTTTTGACGATGAAGCAGATGCTAAATCTGTTGAGTCACAATTCAGTAGATCACATATAACTTTTATTACTCAGCCATATTTAATGGATACGTAGAATTTAAATAATGGGGCGTAGTATAATGGTAGTACACCTGGTTTTGGTCCAGGCGGTAGGAGTTCGACTCTCTTCGCCCCAGCAATAGATAATAAAAAATGGTAAAAAGTAAATTAAAAATATTTAGTGGGCGTAGTAACCCAATCCTTGCGAAGCAAATAGCCACTTTTCTTGGAAAAAATTTAGGCGAAATCTCTATTCGAACTTTTTCTGATGGTGAAATATGGGTTAAGTATGAAGAAAATATTAGAGGGCATGATGTTTTCATTATTCAATCTACTAATGGACCTTCAGACAATATTATAGAGCTTACTCTAATGATTGATGCTGCTGTTCGTGCCTCGGCAGATACAGTGACCGTTGTCATGCCTTATTTTGGTTATGGAAGGCAAGATCGCAAGGACCAGCCACGTGTTCCAATATCATCGAGAGTGATGATTGATATATTAACAGCGATGGGTGCTGATCGAATAATGACAATGGATTTACATTCAACTCAAATTCAAGGCTTTGCAAAGATTCCATTTGATAATTTGTACAGCAGGTCGATTATTCTTGATACTATCGCTGCAGAAAATTTCGACCCCGAGAAGTCTGTTGTGCTTGCTCCGGATGTTGGATCGGCTAAAATGAGTCAAGGGTATGCAAAAAAGCTAGGCATGCATTTTGCCTTAATAGATAAAAGAAGATATGCTCCAAATCAAGCTGAGGTTAGTCATCTAATAGGAGATCTAGATGGTTTAGATGTTTTAATAATTGATGACATGATTGACACTGCTGGAACTACGGTTAATGCAGCAAAAGCAGCCATAGATAAAGGAGCGACTTCTATAACGGCGATTGCAACTCATGGGGTGTTATCTGGTCCGGCTTTAAAAAGATTGAATGATTCAGAAATAAAAAAAATTATTATCACTGACACAATTGCAAGGCAAGGAAAAAAGTCTATTGAAAAAATAAAAGTTGTGTCTGTTGGAAAAGTTTTTGCAGAAGCAGTTAACAGAGTTCATAATGGTGAATCTGTTAGCGCATTATTTGAATTTTAATAAGGAGATAAGAATATGTCATCGTCCTACTATAAATTAGATGTTGTTACCAGGGTTGAAATGAGAACTAAGGGAGCAAAGTTATTGAGAAGGAAAGGATTAATACCTGGCGTGCTTTATTACGCAGGAGAAAAAAATGTTAATATCGAAGTTGATAGACTCGTCTTATTTCATGCCCTGAATTCAGGACAGAGGATTTTTGAGATAGATCAAGCCGGGAAGAGTCAATTTACAATGATTAAAGAATTACAATATCATCCTGTTACAGATGAGGTCCTTCATTTAGACCTGATGCGTGTCCGTAGATCTGTAAAAATGACGATTACAGTACCTTTAGTTTTGGTGGGAGAGGCAAAAGGAGTTAAGGAAGGTGGGATTTTATCTCAGTCTATAAATCAACTTGAGATTAACTGTTTTCCAACAGATGTTCCTGAGCAGATAGAGCTTGATATTGAAGACCTTGAATTAAATTCAGGAATGAGGATATCGGACATTAAGCTTAAAAATAAAGATATCGAAATAGTTACAGATGATGAAGTAAATATTGTAACCATTTCTCAGCTTGTTGAAGAAGAGCCCGAAGAAGATGAGCTAGAGACTTCTACAATTTCTGAAGCTGACCAAGCCGAAGGTAAAGATGGTGAGGTTAATTCAGAAAGCGATTCTAATTAAAAATGATTGCTTATGTTGGTTTAGGAAATCCAGGTGATAGATATTCAAAGACTAAGCATAATGCAGGCTTTTGGGTTGTTAATGAATGGGCTAAAAAGCATCATTTGTCTTTTCAACCTGGTAAAGGAGATTACACTATAGCGAAGCATAACAGGCGTGAAGTAATCGTTGTGAAGCCAACTTCGGGAATGAATCTTAGTGGATCAGTTGTCAAGGAAATAGCTTATGAATGGAACCTTCTTCCCCCTGATATTTATGTCATCGTTGATGATGTTGATTTACCTCTTGGCTCTATTCGGATCAAGCCAAAGGGTGGAGATGGATGTCATAGAGGAATGGAAAATATTATTTATCAATTGCAAACAAATAAATTCCCAAGGTTGCGTCTAGGCATTGGAACAGAAGAAAATATGCGCCCGGCGGAAGAGTATGTTCTGAAACCTTTTAAATCAGATGATGAAATAAAAGTTAAAGAAATGATTCAAAAAGGCACAGAATCTTTAGATTCTATTTTGATACAAGGAATAAACTATTCAATGAATAAATACAATAATTAATTAAGGAGTGATATAATTAAATGAAATATGATTTAACAATTGTTCTTGGAGCGGGTGTACTTGCAATGCTATACGCTTTCTGGAAAACACGTTGGATTGAGGCTCAGGATGAAGGTAATGCAAGAATGAAATCTATCGGAGCTAGTATTGCCGAAGGAGCAATGTCTTTTTTGAAGGCAGAATACAGAGTTTTAGCCATTTTTGTAGTCTTTGTCGCAATTTTGTTGGGCTTTGCCAATAACGGCAGAGCAGATTCAAGTTTATATATTTCCTTCTCATTTATCATCGGTGCGTTGGCCTCTGGTCTTGCGGGATTTTTAGGAATGAGGGTGGCTACAAAAGCAAATAATAGAACAACAAATGCTGCTCAAGAGAGCTTATCAAAAGCTTTAAATGTTGCTTTTAGTGGTGGCTCAGTAATGGGGCTCTGTGTTGTCGGTTTAGGTGTCCTGGGGCTTACGAGTTTGTTTATTTTTTATACCGGGCAATTTGGTTTTGAAAAAGAAAATATCGGAAAAGTCCTGAATGTTATCTCTGGGTTTTCACTCGGAGCTTCTTCTATTGCTTTATTTGCACGAGTTGGAGGTGGGATTTATACAAAAGCTGCTGATGTTGGAGCTGACCTAGTTGGTAAAGTAGAAGCTGGTATCCCTGAAGATCATCCTTTAAACCCCGCAACAATAGCTGATAATGTTGGTGATAATGTTGGTGATGTGGCTGGTATGGGTGCTGATTTATTTGAGTCTTATATTGGATCAATTCTTGGCGCAATGGTCTTGGGTTCTAGTATAATCGTTTATGGTGCTCCAGGGTCTTTCGATATTAACTTTATTATTTTACCTCTTTTTATTGCTGCTGCTGGAATAGTTGTTTCTATAATTGGTACTTTTATGGTTTCTGTAAAAGAAGGTGGTGATCCTCAAAAAGCACTTAATCGGGGTGAGTTCGGAAGTGCTATTATAATGGTTGCAGGAATCTTCTTTTTGATTAGAGAGTTCTTACCTGAAACTTTTATCCAACAAGGGGTGCAATATTCTCAGATGGGAGTCTTTTATGCCACAGTAATTGGTCTTTTTTCAGGCCTTGGTATTGGCTTAGTTACGGAACATTATACGGGTACTGGAACCTCTCCGGTCAAATCCATTGTTGATCAATCTTTAACTGGGCCGGCAACAAATATAATTGCGGGTCTTGCTATTGGTATGCAATCAACTGCGGTTCCTACTTTGATTATTGCTGCGGCTATATATGGAGCACATCACTTTGCGGGGCTTTATGGGATTGCTATGGCAGCATTAGGAATGCTTGCAAATACAGGAATCCAACTTGCTGTAGATGCTTATGGACCAATATCAGATAATGCTGGAGGAATTGCAGAAATGGCTGGCCTTCCAAAAGAAGTAAGAGAAAGAACCGATAAATTAGATGCGGTTGGAAATACGACTGCGGCAATCGGTAAGGGTTTTGCAATTGGCTCGGCAGCACTAACTGCTTTGGCTTTATTTGCTGCTTTTATGGTTAAAACTGGTATTTCGAGTATAGATATTTCTAAACCAAATGTAATGGCTGGATTATTTGTTGGTGGAATGTTACCATTCCTATTCTCATCAATGGCTATGAGTGCTGTTGGTAGAGCTGCGATGGCAATGATTGAAGAAGTGCGTCGTCAATTTAGAGATATACCTGAATTAAAAAAGGCTCTAGAATTAATGAGTTTGAAAGAAGAAAAAAACTGGAATGATAGCGATCGTCTTTTATATGAAGATGCTTTAGATAAAGCAGAGCATGGGCGTTGTGTTGAGATATCCACACAGTCAGCTATTAAAGAAATGGTTGCTCCAGGAGTTTTAGCCGTTACAAGTCCTGTTATTGTAGGATTTCTTTTTGGTCCTGAAACCTTAGGGGGGTTACTGGCAGGAGTTACTGTTTGCGGAGTATTAATGGCGATTTTTCAGTCAAACTCAGGGGGAGCTTGGGATAATGCAAAAAAAATGATTGAAGAAGGAGTAACTGTCAATGGTGAAAAAATTATTAAAGGATCAGATGCTCATAAAGCAGCTGTTGTAGGCGATACTGTTGGAGACCCTTTTAAAGATACATCGGGTCCATCATTAAATATTTTAATTAAACTAATGTCAGTGGTTTCACTGGTCATTGCACCGCTGCTAGTCGGCTAAAGGACAAGGAGATATTATGCGGTATTATGAAACAATATATATTGTAGATCCAAATTTAGAAAATCAAGTTTTAGAAAGCTTAAAAACTGAAGTTGGTCAACAATTAGAGAAGACAGGATCTAAATTAATCAATCATAGAGTTTGGGGTAAAAAAAGACTTGCATACCCAATAAATAAACAAAAATATGGAACTTTTGTTTTAATGCAATTCGAAGAAGGAGATCAAGTTAAAATGGTTGAGTTTATGACCTTAATGAAGTTAAATAACTCAATTATTCGGCACATGACAGTAACATTAGATTCAAAGCCCGAAGTTCACGTTGAAGAGGTAAAGAAAGAAGAATCTTCTAAATCAAATGATACAGAATTGAAAAAAGATGTATCTGAGACTAAAGAAGAAAAAAATAAAAAAGTTGAAAAAGAAAATTCTACAAAAGAGAAAGAGCCTTTAAAAGTAGAAAAAGTTGTATCAGGGGAGGTTAAATAATGGCGTTTCAAAATAGAAATAAATTTTGTTATTTTAAAGAAAATGGTATTCATGATATAGACTATAAAGATGTCAAGTTGCTACGCAGGTTTGTAAATGATCAAGGTAAGATTATGCCACGAAGGATCACAGGTACTAGTGCAAAAATGCATCGTAAATTAGTTAGAGCCATTAAGCGTTCTCGCTCGATTGCATTGATGCCGTATGTTGAAAGAGGAATAGAATAAAAGGGGTTAATATGGATATTATATTATTGAAAAATTATGAAGGACTTGGTAGTGCAGGAGATATTGTTAGTGTGAAACCTGGGTATGCTAGAAATAAATTAATCCCAGAAGGTATTGGCTTGCGGGCTTCAAAGAAAAACCTAGCGATATCAATAGAGAAAAAACAAATCGAAAAGAATCGTTCAGTTCGAGAGGTTGCGGCTCATGAAAAAATTGCAAAAAAACTATCAAATATTGAAATAACAATTGAAGCGCAGGTTGGTGAAGAAGAAAAAATGTTTGGTTCTATTACAACTATTGATATTCAAAAATCATTAGAAGCAAAAGGTATTACTGTTGATCGTAGCTCGATTTCTTTAGAAAATCCTATCAAAGCACTTGGGATTTACCATGTGCCAATAAGAGTTACATCAGAATTAAGCGGTGATGTTAAAATATATGTAATTAAATCATAATAAATATATTCAATTCTAAAGCCCCTATCGTTAAAGTATTATTTTTAGGGGTTTTTTATTACTGATGAGATTCAATTATATATAAATAAAAAGAATGTTCGCTAAAGTTGCTTTCCCAATTTCTGGTTTTAAAACTTTTAGTTATATCATACCTAAAAATCTGAAAGAAAATATTCAAGTTGGTACTAGAGTAGAAGTACCTTTTGGGAAAAGAATAGTAAAAGGAATTGTTACAGAACTACAGTTATCGGTCTCATTTAAAGGCCATTTAAAAGAGATTGCAAGTATAGTAGATGATTTATCTATTATGACTCCAGAGCTTTGGAGTTTGATAAAATGGATAAGTACTTATTATTTAACTCCTATCGGTAAAGTAGCTAAAGCTGTTTTTCCCAAAACTCTATCAACACGTTATAAACCTCCAATATGTTGGTATGTGAAGGTTGTTGAAAATTATGATAAAAAGAATCTAATCCTTTTAAAAAAGCGAGCACCAAAACAATATACTGTTTTTAATCACCTAATAAATAATAATATAATTATCAAAGTAGGGGATTTAAGTAAATACTGCTCAAGCCCTATGGCGATTTGTAAAAGCCTTGAAAAAATAGGTTTAGTAAAACTAATTGAAAAGACGTTATTACCCGATGCAACTGGATTTATTTTTGACCCGATTCATAAAGATGTTATTTTTAATGAAAAACAAAAAAATGTTTTAAAATCAATAATTAAATCTATTGATAAAAATAAATTTGAATCTTTCCTTTTACATGGTGTAACAGGGAGTGGAAAAACCGAAATTTATATAGATGCTGTAAGGCATTGTTTACTGAGTGGGAAAACTGCGATTATTTTACTTCCTGAAATCTCTTTAACTCCACAAATAGCAGGAAGGTTCAAGTCTGTTTTTGGAGATCAAATTGCACTCTGGCATTCTAAATTAACACAATCTCAGAGGTCTTGGACATGGACTCAAATTTGTAAAGGTAGCTTTAAAGTAGTTATTGGAGCAAGGAGCGCGATCTTTTCACCATTAAAAAACTTAGGATTAATTGTAATAGATGAAGAACAAGAGTCTTCTTTTAGGCAAGACTCACCTGAACCTAGATATCATGCTCGCGATGTTGCCCTTGTAAGAGGGACTTTTGAAAAATCTATTGTAGTGCTTGCGAGTGCGACACCGAGCCTTGAGAGTTATTATAACTATAAACAGAATAAGTTAAAATACCTACATTTACCAGAAAGGTTTGGAGTCGCGGAATACCCGACTGTTCATCTAGTCGATATGTTATCAGAGCAAAAAGAATCTGGTAAATATGGGCAGGTAATTTCTGGCTTGCTTCAAGATAAAATAGAAGACCGGTTAAGTAAAAATGAACAGATTATCTTACTACACAATCGTAGGGGGTATTCACCTGTTATTAGATGCTCTGATTGTGGAGAGATTCTTAATTGTCATCAATGCAATGTTGCGTTAACATATCATCAGAAAAACCTCCAACTTCTTTGTCATTATTGCGGGCATAAAGAGAGCTCTCTGGATAAATGTTGTTCTGAATGTAAGAGCACAAATCTTTTATATAAAGGAACTGGAACTCAAAAAGTAGAACATCTAATAAAAGATACGTTTGGCGATGTTAGAATAGCTCGTTTAGATATGGATACATCAAAAACAGGTTTAGGAATAACTTCGATTTTGAAATCTTTTGCAAAAGGAGATATTGATATTCTTTTAGGGACTCAAATGATTGCGAAAGGATTAGATTTTCCCAATACAACGCTTGTTGGTATAATAAACGCAGATTTAGGTTTATATATTCCAGATTTTAGATCAGGTGAAAGGATTTTTCAGCTTATTTATCAAGCATCTGGTAGAGCAGGACGAAAAGATAAAAAAGGTGAGGTTGTAATCCAAACTTATGCACCAGATAACCCGGTGATAAATAATGCATCTGAACTGGATGTTTTGAAATACTATAATATTATATTACAAGAACGCGAAGAACTTAACTACCCCCCTTATAGCTGGTTGGCAAAAATAGAGATAACAGGAGCCTCTAGAGATTCGGTTAATAATCAAGCAAATACGATACTAGACAACTTTGAAAATAGATATGGAGGGCTTGAAATATTGGGCCCTGTGCCATGCTATTTAGAAAGAGTTAAAAATAGGTACAGGTATCAGATAGTTTTAAAATCCTTAAAAAAAATTGATATTAATGGGAAATTATTACATTCTTTTATTGAAGAAAATATGGAAAGGTTTAATAAAAATTTTCCATCTCGGCAAAATCGAATTAACATTCATTTTGATCCACTGAGTTTAATTTAATGCGTATTATTTTTATAATAATAATGCTCTATTTTTATTCACCATACCCTCTTGTTAAAGCAAAAACCTCATTCCCTTCTTATGATGTTTTTACTTCTACTGAGGAATTATCCTTAGGTGGCGCTGGTTATCTAAGACCATCGATTATTTCATCTAAATTAAACCCCGCATTTAATTTCGAAAAAAAAATATTTTCGAGCGCAATTCTTAAGTACCCAGCACTAATAACGAGTGAAAGTATTGGAATCGGATTTCCAGTATATAAAGGGTTTGGGACCTTCTCAATTCGACACGTATCATATGGTATTTTTCAAGGTTACAATGAATCTTTTGAAAAAAATAATGATTACAATGTGAATGATCTATGGATTAGGGGAACATATTCGAAGAACATATTTAAAAGTCCATTAAGAATTGGAATTAGTAGTCAAATATTTAAATCTTCATTAGGCATAAAAGAAGTATATTTAGTTGAATTCTCTTTTGGAACAATTTTAAGACTTAATAAAGGCGGCTCAGAATTAGGGGTATCTATCCATCAGCTAGGTAAAGAATTTGATAAAAAGGCGCAAATTGATATGGATACTAAACTAGTTTTTAGTGCATCAAAAGAACTAAAACATTTACCTTTAAATATATATTTTGACACAATTATGCTCCAGGGGACTCCAGGGGTAGAAAACTTTTTAGGCCTAGTTTTTACTATAACCGATCAATTAAAATTTAAAATTGGAACGTCCTCTAGAAAGTTGAATCAAGACGTAGGAGAAAGTTTAACAAAATCAATCTTAGGAGCAACTGGGTTTGGCTTTGGTTATAACTTTTATTCTTTAGAGGTCAATTATGCAAACTTTATTTATGGTACTGGGATTTCAGTACATGGCCTGGAAGTAAGTATTCCTTTGAAATTATGATTCTAATACGGTTTTTGTTAATGCTAGGTTTTATTGTTGCGAAGAATAGTTGTCCAATTGTCTTAATCCATGGCTTTATGGGATGGGGGGAAGACGAGATGGGGAATTATAATTATTGGGGTGGGAAAAGCGACTATGTTCAAATGCTTACCGATCAAGGTCACAATGTTTATGAGGTCTCAGTAGGTCCTGTATCATCAAACTGGGAACGCGCAGTTGAAGTATACTATCAATTGAAGGGAGGGCAGGTTGATTATGGCAAAAATCATTCTAAAAAATATAGTATTATTCAGAAGCCTAAAAATAAAAATTATAAAGGATTATATCCTCAGTGGGATGCCTCAAATCCAATCCATTTAATTGGGCATAGTATGGGAGGTCAAACAGCAAGAATGCTTGATTATCTCTTAACTCAAAATATTTATGAAAATGAAGATTTATTGGAAGATTCCAAGCTTTTAGGTGGAGTTACCAATCATGCAATTTTAAGTATCACTTCAATTTCTACCCCTCACAATGGAACAACACTTGCTGAAATAGTTAGGAAAACAATTCCATTCATACAGTATTTTGTTGGTATTGCGGGTGTAGTTGGGACTGATTTTTATAGTTTTGATCTTGAGCAATGGGGCTTTAGAAGGATGTTAAAAGAAAGTTGGGCTGATTATATATCTAGAATGCGCAATCACAAAGCTTGGAGTACTAAGAATATAAGCTCTTGGGATTTGAGTCTTAGCGGAGCTGAGGAGATAAATAACTTCCTTCAAATTTCACCAAATATATATTATTTTTCAATAATTACATCTACAACAATAAAAAAAGAGGGTTCGAGCCAACATTTTCCTAGTAAAGGGACCTCAATCATCACTAAAACTAGATCTAAAATTTTAGGTTCACGCTCTGGTTATTGGGCAAATGGTAGTGAGACAGATTCTACATGGTATGAAAATGATGGTGTTGTTAATTCAATTTCAATGTACGCTCCGACATCAAAATTAAATGGACCAGACCCAAGCTCAAAGTATTTTGAAGATGAGCTATTAATGCGGGGTCAATGGTACTGGATGAAATTCACTGAAATGGATCACTGGAATATTATTGGGCACCTTGGTAATAAAGAAAGAAAAAAAGTTTCTAAAGATTTCTTTCTTTATCACGCAAAGCGCCTGAAGCTCTTAGCTTTAGATTAAATAGTTGATATTTTTTTTTATATTTGTAATATACAAGTATGAATTATAGTGAATTACTAAGTACTTTTCTAATTGATTTGCAAAGCTTTGTGAGGAGACGTCTTTCTATTCCCGGTGCATCATATTCACAAATAATTGCTATGTCTGTAATACCATCTAGTGGGATTGAGATGACAGAATTAGCGAAAAAAATAGGAATTGATAATAGCACAGCCACAAGATTAATTATAGGTCTAGAAAAAAAAAGCTGGGTATATAGGAAAAAATCTTCAGAAGATCGTCGATCTGTAAAAGTTTTTATTGGGAGTTTGGGTGCCGAGATTCAACAATCATTAAATGATCAATATGTAGAACTCGGGCTTTCGCTCGAAAAAAAGATTGGTTCCTCAAATTCTCAAGATGTTATTGAAAAAATATCTACATTGCATTGGGAAATCCTAAAAATAAAACTACTGCCAAAGAAGATTGTATAGTGCAATCAATTTTACAGGCTCAAGATCTTATTAAATGGTATGATAAAGAAAAAAGAGATCTTGCTTTTCGAGATATACAAGACCCTTATAAAATTTGGTTATCTGAAATTATGCTCCAACAAACAAAAGTTGATACAGTCATACCATACTTTCAAAAATGGATCAAAAAATATCCCACTATTAAAGATGTTGCGAAAGCAGAGATAACTGATTTACTTATATCTTGGGAGGGTTTAGGCTATTATAGAAGGTGTCATAATTTTCATAAAGCATCCAAAATTATCAGTCAAGAACATGGAGGTCAAATACCAACTAGCTGGGATATATTGATCAAACTACCTGGCATTGGTGAATATACAGCAGCGGCAGTATTATCAATTGCCTTTGGTAAAAAATTCCCAGTTTTAGATGGTAATGTTAAGAGAGTCATGTCACGGTTTCTTGGTATAAAAGTTTTATCTGTCAATAATTTAAAAAAAATAAAAAAGGTTTTAAATCTTTCAATTCCGGCTAAAAATCCTGGTGATTTTAATCAAAGTATTATGGAGCTTGGTGCTTTAATCTGTTCTCCGCGGAAACCGAAATGTTTTAAGTGTCCAATATCATCTATTTGTAAAGCGGCTCTATCTTCTAATCCTGAAAGTTATCCTAAAAAAACAAAAAAGGGAAAAGTGCCACATTTTACCTTAATTTCGTGTATACTAAAAAAAGACAACCTTTTTTTGATACATAAAAGAGAAAAGAATATGATGCTTGGAGGTCTATGGGAGCTACCCAATGTAAAGGTCGAAAATAAGTTGCTAACTAAACCATTCATAAAAAAAACATTAGAAAAAGAGTTAAAAATTAAAGTTAAAAATATTAGTAATAGTTGTACTGTCAAACATAGTTATTCGCATTTTTCTGTGACTATGCATTGTTTCAATTGTGAAATAAGTAATAGTGAAATTATTTTGGATGATAATTATAATTGGATTTTAAAAAAAGATATTTCAAAGTATCCTTTTTCTAAAGTACATCATAAAATTTTTAATTCTTTATAAATTTAAAATGTATAAAATCATTATTTCATTAATTATTTGGCCAATTTGGTTTGTTTATACGTTTTTTGTTTTAATTTTAATATTTTTTTTAATCTTTATAATACCTAGGAAAATATTTTATTTTTTTCTAAGGCCATTTTGTTGGTTTTGGTGTTTTTTTGGTGGACAAATTTTAATAAAAGACAATATGCCTCCTCCCGCGTCTGAGCAACCTTACATTTATATGTTTAACCACACCTCTATGTTTGATCAATTTATGATTGGTGCTTTTGTCAATCATTATATAACTGCCGTTGCAGCTATTGAAGTTTTTAGATACCCACTCTGGGGACAGGTTTGTAGGAGGTATGGAATAATACCAATTCCCAGAACACGTATTAAGCAGGCCCTAAAGAGCTTAGTAAAGGCGCAGGATAAGATATCTAAAGGATCCTCAATTTTAATAGCACCAGAAGGTACAAGGACAGTAAATGGTAAAATGGGGCTTTTTAAAAAAGGTCCATTCCATCTTGCTAAAAACTCAGGGGCTACAATTATTCCAATTGGCTTAATTGGTGGTTTTAAAGCAAAAAAAAAGAGTGATTGGAAATTAAGACCTGGTATTTTAAGAATAAGGTTTGGGGCTCCAATTTACTCTAAAGAATATTCTGATTTAACGATCGAAGAACTTAGGGATTCAGTAAGAAAGCGAATTAAAGACTTAATAAAGGAAAAAGATTAACTATGAAGAGAACTATTTTAAAGCTTATTATCTTATTTTTATCTTCTTTAACAATTATATGTGCACAATCTGTAGCCGAGCGGTATGGTGATCGGATTAGTCTTCTCGGCATGTCATTTAAAGATCCACTGGTTCTATGCCAAATTTTAATAGCTATTTTCATTTCAATAGTTTTCATCCAATCGGGTTTAGATAAAGTCCTCAATAGACGAAATAACCTTGAATATTTTAAAGTTCAATTCTCAAAAAGTATCTTCAACAAAGTGTATCCAATCCTTCTTAGTATTTTGACGATTCTTGAATTAGTAGGCGGCTTAATTTTAGTTTATGGTATATATTTTTCTTTTGCAGAGAAAACAACATTATGGATTTTTTATGGATTAGTTTACCTTGCAATAACAATGATTTTTTTATTGCTAGGACAGCGGATTGCAAAAGATTATGTAGGGGCGGCTGATCTAGTCCCATATTTTATTTTAATAATTCTAGGTATTATGAGTATGTACTAATTATTTTAGGAATCTTAAACTAAAGAAAAATTAATCTTTTCTAAAACACGACTAGAATTACAAAATTCATCTATGAAAAAAGAAAATACTACAACGGCTCTATTAGCATTTAATATATTTCTTGTATTGATTGGTCTTTTTATGATTAATTCGAGAGTTCTGAACAACGATGAAGAATCAAGTACTTTAAAAGCAAAGATAAACCAAATTGAATCTCAATTAGATGTCTTAATCGAAGATTCTAACACTTCAAAACAAAAGGTTATTGTTGCAAATAAAGATTTTATTCAATTAAGTAATTCTATGGCAACTAGTGATGAAATATTAAAAAAAATAGACGATAAGATTAAGGGAGCGGTTAAAGAGATAAAAGCAGTAAAGAGTATGACTGAACTTCAGAACAGGAAACTATATATTTCCGAATAGTATTGAAATAAGCTTAATCTTTTATTTAATATGTTCAAACTCCAAAATTTTATTATAGAATATCTGCCGATTCCTTTTCTATTATATTTTACCTAAAATATTTAATAAGCTGGAATAAAGTCTATTTTGGTAAGCTAGTGCAAACTCATTTCGTGGTTTAATTTACAATTTCATGTAAAGGGACTAATTAATGAATCTAGTTATGAAAACTTATTTTAACTTTTTTTTGTATTTATGAATTGGATTAGAATTTACCTTTTAATGATTTTTAACCGTTATTTTTTTCTCTTAAATTAAAGAGTAATAAATACTAAGAATAAACATAATTAAGTAGGAGTACTATTATGACTTATATAATTGCTGAGCCCTGTGTAGGTACTTGTGATACAGCCTGCGTAGAGGTTTGCCCAGTTGATTGTATTCATGGCCCGCATGATAAAGAAGGTGCTGGAGCCGAAGCAAAGGTAGATGGGTTTGTACCAGAAGAGAAAGACTCTTTATATATTGATCCTGAAGAGTGCATAGATTGTGGGGCTTGCGAGCCCGAGTGCCCTGTCGAAGCAATATTTGAAGAGAGTGAGGTTCCTGAAGAATGGAGTAAATACATAAAAACTAATTATGAATGGTTTGGAAGGGAATATCCAGGATAAACACTTAATAACATTATAACCTAGGAACGGCTGCTGTAAAGCAGCCGTTTTTTTTGTAAAAAAAATATGAAAAAAGATCAAGTAATCGAAAAATTAAAATCTATTAATTATCCAGGTTTTTCTAGAGATATAGTCTCATTTGGAATGGTGAAAGATGCTGAAGTAGTTGACGATAGAGTAGTAGTCACTTTAAATATTTCTTCTCAAAATCAAGAAAAAAAAGAAGAAGTGATTTCAAATGTTAAAAAGGTTCTTGCGCAATCTTTTTCAACTGTAGAAGTAGCTTTGAGTAATGATACTCCACCTTCCCAAAACTCTTCAAAAACGCCAGAGCCAATATTAGAAGGAGTTAAAAATATTATAGCAATTGCAAGTGGAAAAGGAGGCGTTGGAAAATCGACGGTTGCAGTGAATCTCGCATGTGCATTAGCAAAAAAAGGGATGAAAGTAGGGTTACTCGATTTAGATATATATGGTCCATCATTACCAATAGTTCTTAACCTTCATGAACAACCTCAAATGACAGAAGATAAAAAATTGATACCATTAGAAAAATTTGGAATGAAAGTTATGAGCTTCGGTTTTATAAGTGGAAATGATACACCTGTTATTTGGCGAGGCCCTTTAGTTTCGCGCATGACAGAACAATTTTTTAGAGATGTCGAATGGGGTGAGCTAGATATTATGATTCTAGATTTACCACCAGGAACTGGAGATATTCAACTGACGCTAACTCAAAAATTAAAGATAACGGGTGCTGTTATTGTTACAACTCCGCAAGATATGGCATTAGCAGATGTAAGAAAAGGAGCGGATATGTTTCGTAAAGTTAATACGCCGGTTTTAGGTGTTGTTGAAAATATGTCAGGATTAATGATAAGTGGCTCAATTCCCGAAACAAAATCTGTGTCAAAAATTAATCTAAATGGTAAAGAAATAGATGTTGATTCATCGGGCAAGTTTAGTATGATACTTGATTTGTTTAAAAAAGGTGGAGGCCAAAAAGAAAGTGATAGACTAAATGTCCCTCTACTAGGTAAAATCCCGATTTTAGAAGATATTATGTTGTCTTCAGATAGAGGGAACCCAATTGCTATTGAAGGTGAAAAGTCTAGTGCTGGTAAGTTATACTTCGAAATTGCTGAGAGATTGCTGAAACAGATTAATGATTTGGATAATTAATACTATGTTTATGGAACAATATTTAAAAAATTGAGTATTAATTAATAGCCTTTAAAATAACAACCGTTAGTTGGTTGTTTCCATTAATTGCAAGGAGTAATTTCATTAGCTCTTCTTTTCTATAACGATGCAAGAATCACAAAAAGAAAAAATATTAGTTCAACCTGTACCTAAACATATTGCTATTATTATGGATGGCAATGGTCGGTGGGCAAGAGGAAAGACACTCCCGCGTATAGCTGGTCATCGAGAAGGAGTGAACTCTGTTAGAGAAATTACTCGTGTATGTGGAGAAATCGGAGTTCAGTATCTTACTCTTTACACATTTTCTATAGAAAATTGGAAAAGACCAGCAGCAGAAGTGAGCGCTCTAATGACTCTTCTTTTAAGAACAATAAACAAAGAGGTAAAGGGTCTACATAAGAATAATGTCAAATTTGATATTATAGGAGACTTAGAAAAACTGCCTGTAAGTACAAAAAACAGTCTTCAGAAAGGTGCAGACTTAACAGCTAAAAATACAGGTTTAAACCTTTCTCTCGCTCTGAATTATGGTAGTCGACAAGAAATAATAGAGGCAGTACAAAAGATAGTGATAAAAGTTAAAAATGGTTCATTAAACTCTGATGAAATAGATGAAAATATATTCTCTGATTACCTATACACAAAAGGTATTCCAGACCCAGATCTTATGATTAGAACGAGTGGTGAGAGTCGTTTAAGTAATTTTTTACTATGGCAAAGTGCTTATACTGAAATTTATATGACGGATACCTTTTGGCCTGAATTTCGTGAAAAAGAATTAATGAAAGCGGTAAAAGATTATCAATCTAGAGAAAGAAGGTTTGGTAAGGTGAGTGACCAACTAGGAGGCCTTTCTTGAACTTTTTTTGGATTTTTTTTGTATCTATTTCCTTAATCTTTTCGCAGGGTAAAGAAGAGAGTATTCAGCTCTCTAAAGTTTCTATTAAAGGAAATATTATTACTTCTAATAATACTATATTATTTACGGCTGGGCTTAAGGAGGGGCAGGCTATATCTCCTGTTGATTTTCCTCGAGCTATAAAACGTCTTTGGAAATTAGGTCTTTTTCAAGATATACAGATAGAATATAACGAAGAGTCTAAAGATGGTGTCTCGATTACAATTGTTGTACTTGAAAACTTTATTTTAAATAAAATAAAATATAAAGGTAACAAAAAATTAAAAGATTCTAAAATAAATGAAGAATTGTCCTTTTCAGAAGGTCAACGAATTAAGCCAAATACACTTAGCCAGGCCACTGAACAAATAAAAAAGCTTTATGCCGAAAAAGGTTATTTAAATGTTACAATAGAATCAATACTAGAGGTGCCAACTGAAAAATTCACACTTTTCGGTGGAAAAGGAAAAGAGCTTGCAAGGAATATTGTTTACACAATAAAAGAAAACAATAAAACTAAAATTGGTAAAATTCTTTTTGAAGGTAATCAAGCATTTTCCGATTTTAGATTGCGTTGGAAATTAAAAGAGACAAAACAACAGCCATGGTACTTTTTTTGGAGATCGACATTCGATAAAAAGAAATTTGAAGAAGATTTAGCACTGATTTCAACTTTTTATAGAAATAAAGGATACCGTGACTTTCAAATATTAAGTGACTCGCTAGAGTATTCAAAAAATAACAAAAAAATTAATTTACTTCTAAAAATAGAAGAAGGGCCTTCCTACAACTATAGAAATTTTTCATGGGAGGGAATGTCTTTATTTGATCAAAGTAAATTAACTCGAGCATTATCATTAGAAAAAGGAGATATCTATAGTGAAGAAGCTTTTAATATGGCTGTTTTTTCAAGAGTACAGGGTCTATACTTAGATAGAGGGTATATATACAGTCGGATTGAACCTCAAGTCACTCCTATTGGAGAGGATTCACTAGATATACACTTTGTTATAACTGAGAACCATAAGGTTTACATTAATCATATTGATATTCAAGGAAATACTCGCACACGTGAAAATGTTATTAGAAGGCAATTAAGAGTTTTTCCTGGAGATGTTTATAGTCAAGAAAGAATTGCTCGAAGTTATAGAGAAGTTATGATGTTAAACTTTTTTGCTAATGCTGCTCCGAACATAGTTCCAGTATCGGAAGATAAAGTAGATATTCAATTTACGGTTGAAGAAAAACCAGCGGGTCAAGCTAGTGCAAATATGGGCTATACCCAATCTTTAGGAATGACTGGTGGCGGTGGCCTTGCACTACCAAATTTTAGAGGAAAAGGACAGAGCTTTAGTTTTAGTTTTAATGTTGGAACAAATGTTGGTGGTCAAAATAATTATAATTATCAAAACCTTAATTCGAGCCAACCTAAATATAGAACAGCAAGTATTAGTTTTACTGATCCCATGGTTAACGATACTAAAAATCTGTTAGGGGGATCTATATTTTACAGACTACAAGGTGGTGGCTCAACGACATACTATTCTCCTCTTTTAACAACTCTAGCTGGTGGTAGTATTATGTGGGGTCGTATTTTTAAATGGCCGGATGATTATTTTAGAGGCACTTGGTCTATTCAAATGGCTAGAAGAATAAATGAAGGTACTCAAGAAGATTTAGATCGATATGCTGGTGGAATGCAACAATCAGATGGTATCTCGCTAAATCAAATTATAAGAAGGGATAGTCGAGATCATCCCGAATTCCCGACAATAGGTTCTCATTTTTCTATTAATTCAACATTGTCTGGAGGATTATTAGGGGGGCAAGAAAATTTTCATAAGCATACTTTAAATTTGGAATGGTATACACCCACATTTTGGAAATTTGTTTTAACAAATTCTTTTAAAATTGGAGTTATTAAAGAATTATCCTCTAAAGACGGTGGGATTTCTTTCATACCGTATAATGATCGTTTTATTATGGGGGGGAATGGTATCCCTTATGGAAATCCTTTAAGAGGATATGATGATAATAGAGTTGGCCCGCTGACATCAAGCCTTAATCCAATTGGTGGAAATACAATGGTTAAAATTGGAACAGAATTTCGAGTGCCCTTCGCAGAAAACCCTGTAATTTATGGCATTGTATTTGCTGAGATGGGAAATGTTTGGTCTTCAACTGATTTAATGGAAAGACTTAATCTACCTAGAAGAGGTCCCTTTGATTTAAAACGATCTCTTGGAGCAGGTGTAAGATTTTTTATGCCAATGATAGGTAAGCTTGGATTCGATATTGGATATGGATTTGATCGAGTTGATTCATATGGGCAACTTGATCCAAAATGGAAAACGACATTAACATTTGGTCAACAATTTTAATTAATAGGAGTCTAATATGAAGAGTTTATTGCGCATATTTATTTTTTTTATAACCTACTTTGGTGTGGCTAATATTTCAGCAGCAGAGCTTAAAATTGGATATATCTTGTCTGAGAGAATTCGCACAGAATTCGAAGAATTCAAAGAAGCCGAATCTCAATTACAGCTTGAGTACCGAAAAGTTCAATTAGAATTTGATCAAATGGTTTTAAAAATGGACAGCTTGAAGCAAGATTATGAAGTGAAGAGATTGATGGCGCTTGATAAAGGCGAAAGTATAAAGCAAGAGCTTGCCCAGATGGAAAGATCTATTCAAAGCTACCAAGCGGAAAAAGTTGGACCGCAAGGCGAACTAATGCGAAAGCAGGCTCAGATGGAATATGAAATTTTAGGTAAAGTCAAAGAGGCTGTAGACAAGGTTGCGATTGATGGTGGCTTTGACTATATAATAGACGCATCGGTGGGTTTACTCTATTTTAAGCCAAAGTTTGATATGACAGATGATGTTCTACATGAGTTAAGAAAATTAGATTCCGGTAAGTAGTTAAAGTTGAAACTCACTATAGGTGAGATATCAGATCATGTAGGTGGTCAAGTTATTGGAGATTTGAACTGTTTAATTTCAGGCGTGTCAGAAATTCAGGATAGTGATGTAGGAACAATAACTTTTCTTTCCAACCCATTATATAAAAAGTATTTATCTCAAACAAAAGCTGAAGCCATATTTGTAAAAGATAAAAAAATTCTCAATGGTAAAAATGGTATAATTGTAAAAAACCCTCAATTAGCAATGGCTAAGGCATTAGAGCTTTTTTATCCAATTAAAAATAAAAAGCCATCTATCCATAAATCGTCGATAATTAGCTCAAAATCTTCATTCGGTAATAATGTACACATAGGTGCCGGTGTTGTTATTATGGATGATGTCAAAATAGGAGATAATTCTATTATTGAAGCCAATTCAGTTATTTCAGAAAATGTTTTAATCGGATCTGAATGTCATTTATATCCTAATGTTATTTTATATGAAAAAACTAAAATATGTAATAACGTTATTATACACAGTGGAACAGTAATTGGTTCTGATGGTTTTGGATATGTTACTGAGAATACTAATCATTATAAAATTCCACAAACAGGTAACGTTATAATTGAAGATAATGTTGAGATTGGCTCTAATTGTTCTATTGATAGCGCAACAATTGGTAGTACAGTCATCGGAGAGTCATCTAAAATAGATAATCTTGTCCATATAGCTCATAATGTTAAAATAGGGAAAAGTTGTTTAATTACTGCGCAAGTTGGAGTTTCTGGTAGTACTACAATCGGAGATTTTTGTATATTTGGAGGTAAAGTTGGTATTGCTGGTCATTTAAAAATTGGTTCTAATTCTGTTTTTGCTGCAAAATCAGGAGTTACAAAATCTTTACCTGCAAATAAAATATATGCTGGTTACCCTGCTAGGGAAATTAATGAACATAATAAAAAGCAAGCTATTATCAATAAAATAGAAAAGCTATACTATAATCAAAATAAATTTAAAACTAATATTTCAGAAAAATAAACAGAAATGGAAAGAAAACAGAGGACAATAAGGACATCTCAATCTTGTGAAGGTGTTGGTTTACATACTGGAGTTCAGACGACTATAACATTTCATCCTGCGCCTGAAAATTATGGTATTAGGTTTATTCGTTCTGATATTCCTGGTTGCACTGAAATAAAAGCTGATATTGACCATGTTGTTGATATTTCTAGAGGGACTACTATCGAAGAGAACGATGTAAGGATTCATACTGTAGAGCACGCTTTAGCTGCCGTAAGTGGTCTAAGAATTGATAATATTCTTATAGAGCTAACAGGTAAAGAGCCACCAGTTATGGATGGAAGTGCGAAAGATTTTGTTGAATGTTTAATTAAGGCTGGGATTAAGCTTCAAACTAAAAAACGAAAAGTTTTAGAGATTACTCGAGCAACAAATTATACAAATCCTTACAGAGATATAGATATACATGTTATCCCTTCTGATCGATTTAGAATTACTTTTATGGTTGAGTATCCTCTACCTGCGCTAGGGACTCAATATGAAGCGATATATAATATGGAAGAAGACTTTGCTTTTGAAGTTGCTCCTGCTAGAACTTTCTGCTTTTTGAGTGAAGTAGAAATGCTGAAAGAAAGAGGTCTCATTAAAGGTGGTGCCTTAGATAATGCAGTTGTAATTATTGATAAAGAAATTGATCAGAGTGAAATGGAAAGATTAAAAGAATTATTTGGAATAGAAGACAATATTATTCAGGGCGCAAATGGTATTTTAAATGGAAAAGTATTACGTTTTAAAAATGAGCCGGTTAGGCATAAAACTTTAGACTTGATAGGAGATTTAGCACTTTTAGGAGTGCCTATTAAAGGTCATGTTACCGCTGCAAGAGCTGGCCATGCGAGTAATGTAGAGTTTGTAAAAAAATTAAAAAAGCAATATACAAAGGAACTAAACGAATTATGGTCAGAGACATCAGATGAATAATCTAGTTAATCAAATGAGTTTCAATATAAATGAAATTATAAAAATTCTTCCTCATCGTTATCCATTTATCCTAATAGATAAAATTGATATAGTTGAACCAGGGAAGTCATTAATAGCTTTAAAAAATATGACGATTAATGAGCCTTTTTTTCAAGGACATTTTCCAGGGCAACCCGTTATGCCAGGCGTTCTTTCATTAGAGATAATGGCTCAAGCCGGATCTTTTTTAATGCTTAGTCAGATTGAAGATCCTCTATCGATGAATATGTTTTTTTCTACGGTTGAAAAAGCAAAGTTTAGAAAGCCAATTATCCCAGGAGATCAATTAAAAGTTCATATGGAGCTTGTAAAAAGAAAGTTAAATCTTTGCAAATTCCATGGGAAATGTTTTGTTGATGAAACACTAGTTGCAGAAGCAACTTTTGCAGCTAATCTAGTTGCTAGGGCGAGAGGATAAAATTTCTACACTAATTCATCCAACTGCAATTATTGATTCAAAAGCAGAATTAGGTGCGAATGTAAAAGTGGGGCCTTATTCAATTATTGATCAGAATGTATATATTGGTGACAACACAAAGATTGGGAATCATGTAAATATTCGATCAAATACTGTGGTCGGGAAAAAATGCAGTATTTTTCATTCAAGCTCAATAGGTGAAATACCTCAAGACTTAAAATTTAGTGGAGAGGATACAAAAACAGTCATTGGAGATCGAACAGTAATTAGAGAATATGTTACTATTAATAGAGGTACTTCAGCGCTTGGGGAAACAAGGATTGGATCGGATTGTCTATTAATGACATCAACTCATGTTGCACATGATTGTATTCTAGGAAATAATATCATTATGTCTAACCTTACTACCTTGGGAGGACATGTTGAAATACAAGATTGGGTTGTATTAGGTGGAGGTGTATTAGTACATCAGTTCACAAAAATAGGTGAACATGCATTTATTGGTGGAGGCTATAGAGTTGTTCAAGATGTCCCTCCTTTTATCCTAGGTGCCGAAACGCCATTAAAGTTTCAAGGTATAAACAGTACGGGTCTAAAAAGAAGAGGTTTTTCACCTGCTGATCGAAAAGTTATAAAAGAGATATATAAAATATATTTTAGATCAGACATGAATAGAAAAGAATCAATCAATAAAATTAAAAATGAATTTTTAGATTCTATAATTAAAACTCAAATAATAGATTTTATCGAATCCTCAAATCGCGGTATTATTTAATCTGGATCCATGAAAATTTTAATAAAGGTGTGGATCTTTTCCAGTCTCCTTTTATCTGAATCTCTTGATTTTAGACTCAATCAATACATTGATTGTCAAGATTGTATAGATAGATCCTTATCTTACTCAGCATTTTGTTTATCTGAATCTCCTATAATTAATCCACTTTATAATGGTAAAGTATTTATTCAGTACGGTTTATCAAACATTTATAAAAATAAAATCAATGAAAATTGGCAATATCCAAATTTAAATATCTCAGTTAAAATGACCAAAAATTTAGCAATCACATCTAAAATTTACGGATTCAGAGCAGGAGAAGACTCACCTCAAGTTTTAGGAGCTGGAATTCAATATTTTGGGGGGAAAGAAGATTCATTAACTTCTATATTTGTCATTCAGAGAACAGACTTAAAAGGCTTAAAAGATTTTACACTAAGTTCCCTTAACTTTGAACTTAAGAGGTGGACTGATTGGAGCTTATTTAATTTTCGTTATGGGATAGGTTCAGTTTTTTATAAAAGTAAAATTAACGTATTGTCAGAAAAAATTAAATCAGTATCAGATGGGCAAATAAATTTTTTTGAATTAGAAGTTTTATATTCTATTTATAAAATAAATTTAGGCGGAGGTATAAGAATTAATAACAAATTAAATATATACACTTTTTTAATGCAGAAGGAATTATTTTAATGGGTAAAAAAATTTCTATACTCGGTTCAACAGGATCTATCGGTATAAATGCATTAAAAGTTGTATCACATCTAAAAGATGAGCTTGATATAATTTATTTGACGGCTTTTCGAAACGCTGATTTATTAATTGAGCAAGCAATCTATTTTAATCCTGAAGCGATATGTATAGTTGATGAATTAGCTTATAATAAAGTTCTTAATGCTATGAAATCAACTTCGATAAAAGTTCTAAAAGGTCGGCAAGGTCTTTTGGAAATTGCATCTAGGCAAGATGTTGATATTATGTTAAATGCATTAGTTGGAGCTGCAGGTATGGAGCCAACTTTAAGAGCTATAGAGTCTAGTGTCGATGTTGCTCTTTCAAATAAAGAAAGCCTAGTTATGGCCGGGGATCTTATTCAAACAGCTCTAAAAAAGTCAGGTTCAAAACTATTTCCTGTTGATAGTGAGCATTCTGCTATTTGGCAATGTTTAGTTGGAGAAGATTTAGCTGATGTTAGAGGTCTAATTTTAACTGGAAGTGGTGGCCCGTTTAGGGAGCGAGAAATTTCAACTTTTTCTGATATTACACTTGATCAAGCATTAAAACATCCAAATTGGGAAATGGGAAATAAAATAACAATAGATAGCGCAACGATGATGAATAAAGGGTTAGAAGTTATCGAAGCTTATTGGCTATTTGGATTTAAGCCTGAAAAAATTAAAATTGTAATTCACCCTCAATCAATTATACACTCAATGATTGAGCTTAAAGATGGCGCTATTAAGTCACAGATGGGTGTTCCAGATATGAAAGTTCCTATTCAATATGCATTTACTTATCCAAGACATTTAGAAGCACCATGGGAGAGACTTAACTTTTTTGATTGTGGAGATTTGACTTTTGAAAAGCCTGATTTTGAAAGGTTCCCGTGCATAAAATTAGCATTTGATGCTCTAGAGCGTTTAGGGACATCAGGAGCGGCTTTAAATCTAGCAAATGACTATGCGGTATATCGATTTTTAAAAAATGAAATTAAATTTACTGATATACCAAAAATAAATTTATCTTCGCTTGATAATCATAATTGGATTAAAAACCCCAAATTAGATGATCTTAAAAAATTAGATATTTGGGTTAAAAAACATGTAAATAATTTTTCATAGGTTGTGAAAAACAATTTATAATTGAGTAATTTAAAGAGACAATGACAACATTATTTTCATTTATTATAATCATAGGTGTATTGGTTACTATCCATGAGCTTGGACACTTTTTTGCTGCCCGTTCAGTTGGTGTATATGTTGAGAAATTCTCAATTGGTGCACCACCCCGAGTTTTTTCAATAACATCTGTTAATGATGGGTGGATGTTGAAAATATTTTTTTATAAAAGAGTAAATAATGCTTTTAAATGGGCACCTGTTTACGAAACACTATTTAAAAAGAACAATAGGATTGGTTCAAATACAGAATACGTAATAGCTCTTCTTCCATTAGGTGGATATGTAAAAATGGCTGGGATGTTAGATGAGAGCATGGATACAACTATTGATAACCAAGAACATGAATTTATGTCTAAACCATTATGGGCAAAAATATGGATTTTGAGTGCAGGCGTTATTATGAATACATTATTAGCTTTTTTTATCTTTTCTTCTATCGCATATCTACAGGGTACACCAAAATATAGTAGTGAACCAATTGTTGCAGAGTTACAAGAAGACCGACCAGCAAAAATAGCAGGAATATTACCGGGTGATCAAATTATTGAAATAAATAACCTAGAGATTTCAACATGGTCAGATATGACAAAAATAATTCATGCTCGTCCTGAGAAAGAAATAAATATTAAAATAAAAAGAGATGGAAAAATTAAGGATTTTAATATAAAGACCACTTATACCTTAGCTCCTAGAGATGGTAGAATCGATACATTAGGTATAATAGGTATTGCTCCATATTTTTCTTACCAGGATTTATCATTCTCTAAATCATTATCTATTGGTATAAGTCGTACTCTCTCTAGTTTTGGTCTAATTATTTCTAGTTTAAATATGTTATTCTCTGGCTCGGCTTCTGTTTCTGATTTAGGAGGCCCAATAATGATTGCTCAATTAGCAGGTCAAACAGCGGAAGCGGGTTTAATTCCATTTTTTACATTTATGGCTCTATTAAGTGTCAATTTAGCGCTACTAAATATTTTACCTATACCAGGTTTAGATGGTGGGCATATTTTTTTACATTTAGTCGAAGGCATAATAAGAAGACCCATTAATATTAAAACAAGAATGGTAGTCCAGCAAATTGGAGTAGCTTTTCTTCTTGTTTTTATGGTGACTGTAATCTTTTCAGATATTGCAAGGTTATTTAACTAATAATTCTTTCTAGTTTGAGAACTAAAGAACCATATTTTAATTTTAGTTTTATTTTAACAGGGTATTTATTTTTATCTTCAGAAAAATATATTTGAATATTTCCTTCATTCTTAAATTTTTTATTTTCATTTCTTAATGGCTCAACTTTCGTACACATAAAACTTCCCGCAGGAACGTTTACTTGAATATTATGTTCAAGTTTTAATTGTAATTTTTCGACTTTTTGACCCTGAATTATATTGATTTCACGCTCTTTAAGCTTGGCTATATCTTGGCCTCGGAAATAGTAAAAAAGTGAATATGGAGAATGAGTAATGGGTTTTATTTTAATTTTTTTGTTACCCGATATTGCATATTCTTTACTTTGATAAAAAAGTAAGTCCTCTTTTTTTTTATAATTTCCTTCTTTTATATTTGACTTTATTCGTAAAGGAATCAAACCCTCTTTACTAAGCCATAAATCAATAACATCATTGATAGGGAATAATCGATCTGTAATACCCTCTGTTTGAGCTTTAAACTGAACATGATATGCTTCTATATCATTAATCTTTTCAATATTTAGGACTTTTAAAATTCCTTTGGCTGCTTTTATTCTTGAAAAGTAAGCCTGATAATTGAGTGTTTCACCAACTTTAAAAGGACTTGCTGAATATGCTAAAGATGTAATCAGTATTAGTGAAAAAATAATATTCTTTTTTATCTTATTTTTTTCCATTTTCCATTTTTGTATAATTGAATATTTGAACCAGAGCCAGAAATAATACCGTCTTCGATGATGAGATCAACACTTCCCGAGAATTGATTTTTAATCAGAATAGGGTCTGTCATGGCGGGCATATTTGTTAAGTTTACACTAGTTGTTACTATTGGGTTAGGAAAATTTTCTGATAATTTTTTACAAAATAAGTGTTTTGGAATTCTAATCCCTAAATTATTATTTGAACTACAAATATCTTCAGAAACAATACCTTTAAGAATTGGAACAATAATCGTTGTTCCTCCATCAAGTACTTTTAGTATATCTAGTTTTTCTTCTTCTTTTACATTTAACCAAGTTTGAACAACTTTTTTTGAAGAGGCCATAACGCTCATTGGTCCAGTTCGATTTTTTAAATGATTTATTCTTTGGATTGAGTCTTTATTTTTTGAATCACATCCAAAACCATATAAAGTATCCGTAGGATAAATTATTATTCCACCACTATGTAGAATGTCAAGAGTGTGTTCAAGTGATCTCTTGTCTGTCCATTCCATTATTTTTATCATATTTATTTTAAATTAGTTTTCCATCGTCGATGAAACCAAAAGTATTGTTCCGGGTATATTTTTATATATTCTTCAAGTATTTTTGTATATGATTGAGTGATACTTTGTATATTTTTTCCATTATTTTCTATCGGAATAAACTCTATTCTATATCGATCAAATCCAGTTCTCATACAAACGGCGACAACTATAGGTGATCCCCTATTTATATGGAATAAAGCCGCTCCTTTTGCAGTTGAAGCTGGAGTTTTAAAAAAATCAACAAATATTCCTTTTTTTCCAGCATCTTGGTCACTGACAATACCTAAAATTCCATTTTTCTTTAAAACATTATACATTTTTTCTAATGGCTCGCGTGTAAAAATATGCTTTGTTCCGAAATATTCACGCTGTTCTATAAAAAAATGATGTGCACCTAAGTTTTTTTGCTTAAATGCAATACCAGTAAAAAGCTTTGCATATTCACCTAGCCATTTTCCAAGAATTTCCCATGCTCCGTAGTGCCCTGTGACCATTATAATTCCATTACCATTTTGAAGATAACGATCAATTATATTTTTGCCTTTAACTATAAATTTTACTTGTTCCAGTGTTTTAGGAAAACCAATAAACTGTATTAAGTTGTAACAAAAAAAATTGTAAGAATTTTTGAGAACTAAATTTATTTTATTTTCTGTCCATTCAGGAAATGCTTTTTGTATATTTTTTTTAGCTATATTTTTCCGAATAGGAATTAAATTAAAAAATAATTTGCTAATATAAATTGACAGTTTATACCTTCTCCTTTTGGACAATGAACAAATTAATTTATTTAAAAATAATAAAGATAAATATGTAAGCTGATGTAGAGGTTTCATACAGTATAGAAATTACAATTATAATAACTCTTTTTAAATTCGATTTTTGTTTTCCTAGAGGTGTTTATATGTGAAATTTAGATAGATGAAAAAACTACTATTATTCTATTTAGTCTTCATATCTCCACTATTCTCTGAAATTATTTATACCGTTCCAATAGAAGGTACTATTGATTTAGGGCTCCCTCCTTTTATCAAACGTGTAATATCCCAAGCTGAATCTGATAATGCAAAAGCTATTATTTTTGATATAAATACCTTTGGTGGTCGTGTTGATGCTGCAACTCAAATTAAAGATGCTATTCTTAGTTCTAAGGTTATGACTATCGCTTATATTAATCGCCGTGCCATTTCGGCTGGTGCATTAATTTCTTTATCTTGTGAGAAAATTTATATGACGGAAGGTGGATTAATTGGAGCTGCTACAGCGGTTGATATGTCAGGTAAAAAAGGAAGTGAAAAAGTTATAAGTTTTATGCGAGAGGAAATGGCTTCTACCGCTGAAAAAACAGGAAGAAGTAAAGAAATAGCAAGGGGAATGGTTGATGAGGAATTAACGTTTACACATCTTCTTCTAAATGGCGACTCACTAATAGTTAATGACATTGAGGGTAGGAAAGAAGGGAAGTTAATTTCTTTAACGACTGAACAGGCTATAAAGTATAAAATAGCAGATGGTAAAGCAGGAACAATTACAGAATTAATTGAAGTTTTAGGTTATTCAGAATCAGAAATTATTGAGAATAGAGAAAATTGGTCTGAAAAAATTGTTCGATTTTTAACTGATCCTGTTGTCGCCTCTCTTTTAACTACCTTTGGGTTTTTAGGTATATTATTTGAATTACAAAGTCCTGGTTGGGGTATTCCTGGGATTGTTGGCCTCATATGCTTAGTGCTTTCGCTAAGTGCATCTTATATTGCTCAACTTGCGACAATGTCAGATATGTTATTTATTATAACTGGATTGGGATTAATTATGCTTGAGGCTTTTATAATCCCAGGTTTTGGCATTGTAGGTATTAGTGGAATTGGAGTTATGCTATATGGGCTTTATCTTTTGTTAATACCTGATATTCCTGTAGGAGAAGAGGTTTTAGGACAAGCAATGGATGGATTTCTTATTGGTTTAATTGGTGCTGTTATTGGACTTTATTTATTAATAAGAGTACTTCTAAAAACAAATTTTTGGAAACACCTAACTTCACCAGAAAACCAAATAAAAGAGAGAGTTGATAAGAATCTATTGGATTGGGAGTCTTTTATAGGTGAAGTTGGATCATCAGAAACGGACTTACACCCTTCTGGTTGGGTGAAAATTAAAGGAAAGCGAGTTTTTGTTGTTAGCGAAGGAGATTTTGTAGAAAAAGGTGAAGATGTGAAAGTATTATCTGCGGATGGAAATAGAATTTTAGTAAGAAAATTATAAAAAAAACAAAGGAGTAGTTATGCCTGTTATTCAAATGTTTATGCTCGGAGTACTTGTCTTTGCGACACTTACTATTTTTTATTTTGTGCCTGTTGGAATGTGGATACAAGGGATTGTTTCACTCGGTTTAGGAAAAATCCGAATTCTTGATCTAATTAGAATGCGATTGAGAAAAATTTCTCCAAGATTAGTTACTGATGGAGTAATTAATCTTTATCAAGCGGGTTTAACTAATATCTCACCAGATATGCTTGAAACGCATTTTTTGGCAGGAGGCAATGTGCAAAATATTGTTTCTGCATTAATTGCAGCTGATAAAGCGGATATTCCATTAAAGTTTGAAACTGCAACTGCAATTGATCTGGCTGGAAGAGATGTTTTAGTTGCTGTTCAAACTTCTGTTTATCCAAAGGTCATTAATGCTCCAAAAGAGGGTTTCTTAGCGGCTGTTGCCAAAGATGGAATTGAATTAAAAGCAAGAGCGAGAGTGACAGTCAGAACAAATATACCAGGCCTTGTTGGTGGTGCAACTGACGAAACTATTATAGCAAGAGTAGGAGAAGGTATTGTTTCTGCGATTGGATCGGCGATTAATTATTCCCAGGTTTTAGAAAACCCTGATAATATTTCCCGAGCTGTTTTAGATAAGGGTTTAGATGCTGGTACGGCTTTTGAAATATTATCTATTGATATTGCAGATCTTGATGTAGGCAAAAATATTGGAGCTTCTTTACAAGCAGATCAGGCTGAAGCAGATCTAAGAGTTGCTCAAGCAAAAGCAGAGACAAGAAGAGCAATGGCTGTAGCAGAAGAGCAAGAAATGACAGCAAAGACTCAAGAGATGAGAGCGAAAGTAGTTGAGTCTGAAGCAGAAGTCCCCAAAGCGATGGCTCAAGCCTTTAGAGATGGTAACATGGGTATTATGGATTATTATAAAATGGAAAATATTAAATCTGATACCATTATGAGAGATGCTATTTCTGATACAGGATCAAGCTCAACAACAGAAAATCCAGTTGAAGAAGGCTAAAATTTAATTTAACAGACCATTAATTATGGTGAATTCAATCCGAAACGATATAGCTAATCAAATTTCTGATAGGTGTATTAGATGCTATCGAGAGCAAGAATGGTATGCTGAAAATGTTTTGAGTCATTTTATTGAAGAAACTGAATTTAATGGCAAAAGAATTTTAGAAATTGGATGTGCTGAAGCTGGCTTACTTAAGTATTACAAAAAAAAAGGAGCTTTTTGTTCTGGGTTAGAATTATCAGATGACAGATTTAAAAATGCGGTTCTATTAGATAAAGAGAACTCTCTTGATCTTTTTCAAGCTGATATTTGTAACCTAAAGTCTTTTGATAATAAAATACATGAAAAATATGATTTGATAGTAATAAGAGATGTAATTGAACATATTATGGACAAGAAATCCGCATTGGAAAATATCTTTAAATTATTGAATCCTGGAGGCAAGGTATTTATGTCCTTCCCTCCTAGATATTGTGCATATGCAGGCCATCAGCAAACAGTGGCTAATATTTTTGGCAAACTTCCATATCTGCATTTATTGCCTAATAATTTATATATTAAGTATTTAAAATGGATTGGTTGCACAGAAAAAAAGATTACTTATTTAATTGATACTAAAAAAACTAGAATCTCAATTAATGAAATGAAGTCTATACTCGATATTATTGGATATAAAATTATTAAAAGTAGTAATTGGATTATTAGACCGGCTTATTCTTTTAGGTTTGGTTTACCAAAAATAAAAAATCCATTTAGATGGTTGCCCATTCTTGATGAAATATTTTGTAATGGAGCATTATTTCTTTTAAAAAGGCCAAATAGCTAATGTGGGAAGGTATTGGACTCCTCCTTGTTTACCTAGTATCTGGCTATTTAAATAAGCGTAAAAAAGATCAGCAAAAACGTGAATTTGAATCTGATCCGGACTGGGATAATTCGGTAGAAGAGACTGTAGGTTTTGATGATCTTTTAACTAATCTTTTTAAGGAAAAGAAAAATTTAAATATTGAATCAGAATCCTCGAGTATAAATGATGAAATATTTGAAACGGACAATCTAACCGAGCAAAAAGATCAGCTTTATGAAGAAAAATTAGATTTAACTAATCCTGTTAATAGCAAAAAAGATTTTGAGGAAAATATTTTTCATTCAAAAATAGCAGATCGAAAAGAATTACACTTGGGGAAAAAATGGAATAAGCGTGTTAATTTAAAAAAAGAATTATTTAAATCGCCCAGAATGTTAAAAAGAGCTTTTATTTTGAAAGCTATTCTTGACAAACCACTTGGATTAAAGAAGTGAAATTATAATAATAAGTCATACGTTTTTTTAGCTTCTTCTAATAAATTATCCTCTGAACTATTATTCAGAATAATAAAATCAGCCATTTGAACTTTCTCTTCGTCACTCCATTGTAGTTCAACTCTCTTCAAAAATTCATTTCTGGACAGATCACCTCTTGCTAACACTCTTTCAACTCTTAAGCCAAGATGAGATGTAACAACTATAACATAGTCCATATGAGTATCTGCTCCAGATTCATATATTAGAGCGGCATCAACTACAAAAATATCATTTTCACCCTTTGAGAGGGTTAAGTCAAAATCTTTATCAATCTCTGTAAAAACATAAGGGTGTATAATTGTATTGAGAGTTAATTGGTTATCTTCATCCTGAAAAACTATTCGTGAAAGTTTAGACTTATCTATTCTTCCATTGGCTCCTAAAACATCTGTCCCAAATTCGGAGATCACTTCATTTTGAGCAATTTCATTATTATTCAATATATTTTTAGCAACTGTATCTGCATCAAAAATATGAGCACCCCATTTTTTAAAATGCTGACTAACAGAACTTTTTCCTGAACCAATTCCACCAGTTAAACCTATTTTTAACATACTATTTTATTTTTTCTAAGATTCTTTTTGTTATTTCTTTTATATCACCAATACCATTCACTTCTTTTAAAATGTTTTTTTCCTTGTAATAATCTAAAAGAGGTGCTGTTTCTTCCCAGTATATTTTTTGTCTATTTCTTATCACTTCATCTGTATCATCACTTCGGCCTGAATCGATTCCTCTTTTAATTAGACGCTGTACTAGCTCATCACTATCTGCTACTAGGCTAATGGCGCTATCTAAAGAATGGTGAATAGAAGACATAATATTATCGAGTCCAATCGCTTGATTTAATGTTCTTGGAAATCCATCCAAGAGGTATCCTTCTATACAATCACGTTCTGTTATTCTATCATTAATAATATCTAATAATACTTGATCTGGAACTAGTTTACCAGCATCCATGTAGCTTTTTGCTTTTAAGCCTATGTTTGATTTTTTTTTAATTTCTGATCTAAGAATATCACCAGTTGAGAGATGAACAATTTTCAACTGATCTTTCAACAATGTTGCTTGTGTCCCTTTTCCTACACCAGGAGGACCCATGATTAATAATTTCATAATAAGACTCTCATTTTAAATTAATATCCCTGCAATAGTCGCTGTAAGCCATGATGCTAAAGCTCCTCCGATCATTGCTTTTAATGCAATTTTTGATAGATCTTTTTTTCTTTTTGGAGCCATTGCTCCAATACCACCTAATTGAATTCCAATAGAACTAAAATTAGCAAATCCACAGAGGGCATAACTTGCAATAATTGAAGTTCGCTCAGAAATAAATTCTTTTTTAATAATTTCACTCAAATTAGAGTACGCTATTAATTCTGTTAACACAATTTTTTCACCCATTAAAATACCAACTATTTTTGCTTCACTCCATGGAACACCCATTGTCCAAGCAAGGGGTTTTAGTACTAATCCAATAAGTTCTTGCAATGTATAACTAAAAAAAAATGAAAAGATATAATTAACCATTGTAATTATTGATACAAATGCAATCAGCATAGCTCCAACATTAACAGCTAATTTTAGGCCATCTGAAGCACCTCTTGCAAGAGCATCCATTATATTTTCATCTTTTTCTGAAATATGGACTTTGATAAAGCTTTTTTTTGAAGATATCTCAGTTTCTGGATATATTATTTTTGCAATAACTAAAGATGCAGGAGCACTCATAATGCTTGCTGCCAATAGATGTCCAGCAATTCCGGGAATAGAATCAAGCCAAATAACATATAGAGCTAATACCGAACCAGCGGCTGTTGCAAAACCGCCCGTCATGACTGCTGTTAATTCTGAATTTGTCATAGTTCCAATAAAAGGTCTAATTAAAATTGGAGCTTCTGTTTGCCCAAGGAAAATATTAGCTGAAACACTCAAAGTTTCAGTACCACTTGTTTTCATGGTCTTCTCCATTAAGTTTGCAATGGCTTTTACAACAAATTGAGTGATGCCTAAATGATAAAATATTGATGTTAAGCTAGAAAAAAATATAATTACAGGTAATGCTCTAAAAGCAAAATTTACCATTGCATCATGATACCCAACACCAGGAACAAAAGATTTAAATAAAAAATCACTCCCAGAATCAGAAAAACTTATCAAACGATTAAATAGATAGTCAATATTTGAAAATTGATTTTTTATAAACGGAACTTTTAAAATAAGTACTGCAAAAAAAAATTGTAATCCAAGACCCCAAATAATAATTTTTGAATTTATCTTTTTTCGATTATTAGATAAAATAAATGCTAAACCTAGTATTGTTAAAATTCCAATTATTCCAGTATAGCGTTCCATCATTTAATTTATTTTAGGCTCTTTAAAGCAATTCCGACATTTTGCTTCATATTTATCTAATTCTCCAAGTACTACTTTACCCAAATCTGAAGATATTCTTTGACTATAGGATGCCGGGTTACCACATTGAATACAAATGGCGCGTAACTTGTCTACATATTCAGCTTCGCACATTAAGTCTGGCATTGGTCCGAAGGGAAGGCCCTGATAATCACTATCTAACCCAGCAATAATGACCCTTTTATTATTTTTAGCAAGTTCTTTAGATATTGTTACTATAGTTTTATCAAAAAATTGCGCTTCATCAATTCCAATAACATCATATTTTTTTGACTGAGAAATAATATTCTCAACATTCTCAATGATTATGGATTTCATCTTTGTCTTGTTATGACTAACAATGAAATTTTTAGAAAAGCGATTATCTACTTTTGGCTTGAAAATAACAACAGGTAATTGGGCGATCTCTGCCCTTCTTAATCGCCGAATTAATTCTTCTGTTTTTCCAGAAAACATGCTACCACAGATGACTTCAATCCAGCCAGCATTGTACGGAGTAAGGGTCATTTTTCTTGCTCACTTAAAATCAATTTTATCTTTTGGATAGAATTTGAAATATCGTTCTGATCTGAAATAATGAGATCAGCTAACTTTTCACATGGAGCTATAAACTGTCGATACATTGGTTCTACAGTTTTTAAATACTGGTTCATAATAGAATCTAGAGATCTCCCTCTTTCTTTAATATCTCGTTTTAATCTTCTAATAAAGCGTATATCACCAGGAATATCTAAAAATATTTTTAGATTAAAAAAATTAAATATTTCAACAAAATGGAGAACCAAAATTCCCTCGACAATAACTATTTTGGTTGGTAGGGTTTCTTTTAATTCTTTTGATCTTAAATGTTCTGAAAAGTTATAACGTGGCATCAAAATTTTTTGATTCTTAGATAATTTATTTAAATGCATTTTGAGAAGGTCAATATCAATTGATTCCGGATGATCATAATTTAAATTTTCTCTTTCAATTAATTCTAAATTAGGTTTACTTTTATAATAAGAGTCAAGCTCAATACGTATTACCTTTTCTGGTCCTAATTCATTGATTAAAAGCTTACTTAAATATGTTTTACCTGATCCAGTTCCTCCTGATATTGCAATAAAAGTTGGTTGCATTTCTTATACTTTTAACTCGAATGTTTGAAATGCTTTAACGAAAATAACTCCAGCAAGAAACCCACCAATATGTGCAAACCATGCTATACCACCTTTTGAAAGAACTCCAAATTCGGATATGCCACCATTTAGCTGAATTAAAAACCAAATGCCTAAAACTATTTTTGCCGGAACTATTAATGTTGTGAAAAAAACGAATAACATAACAAAAACATGTACTTTTGCTTTTGGAAAACTAATCATATATGCTCCAAGGATTCCTGCTATTGCACCACTTGCTCCGATCATTGGTATTAAAGAAGATGGATTAATAATATATTGACCAAAAGCAGCTGCAATTCCACACATTAAATAAAATAAAAAATATTTAACATGACCAAGAATACTTTCTACATTATCACCGAATATATATAAGAACCACATATTCCCTACTAAATGACCGATTCCACCATGCAAAAACATAGACGAAAAGACTGTGAGCAAATTAAAGTCATGTGGGATAAAACCAAATGTTGAAATAATTTTAATACCTAGTTGAGAGTCATTAGAGCTAATATAAAATTGACCTAGAAAAAAAATTAAATTTAAAAAAATAATACCAAATGTTATGAATGGATAAAGGACTCTTGGGTTATTATCTTTATACGGAAAAAGCATTAATAGACAACAAAATAAATTGTTTCATTTGATTCATTTCCTAATCTATCCGTAACTCTAAAATCAATTTTATGCTGCCCTGCAGATAGAGGTTGGTCTAAATTATATGATATGATTTTTTTCATTGGCTGGTACGCTGGAAATAACTTCTTATCATTAAGCTTTAGATCAAATGATGCTTCTTCAGATTCTATACCTGATATTGGATCATCTACTTCTATTTTAATATTATTTACATCGCGTATATGGTACCGGCCACTGTTTCCAGGAAATGTTTTAACAATTTTAGGTGAATCTAAATCTTGAATAATTGTAATTGCATCCATTTGATCTAATTCTGCAGTTAAAATTTGTTTTCTCTGATTATTTTCGGTTGGTGTATAAACCCATTTTTTAGATTTAATATCATAAAAGTAGATACCAAGGTTTGAATGCTCAACAAGATCTCGTGCGTATTTAATACCCACACGAAATTTTCCTTTTAGTGCTAAATCATATGGTTGAAGTTGATAAACCGAAGACAAATGGAAGCCGTCAGTTATTGGAACAAACTCATCTACTTTTTCAATCCAAGCGGTATTTGTCTGGAAAAAAGTTCCTGGTTTTGTTTCAATAGAACAATCTCGATCATTAGAAAAAATTTGATTTTCTTGTCCAGGACCAACCGATTGCATTTTATAATTAAAACGAGTTTCTCGCGAAAGATTTTCGTAAAAGAGTTCGACATCTACATATTTCATATTATTCACAACTTGGTGAGAGAGCATATCGGATAAAAAGGTGTTTGGTCGAATCTGATTTAAATTATAAGACATAAAGGTATTATCATTTGCGAGTTTTATTTTCACACGAGCAGGTACGTAATGATCTAGGTCAACTTGAAAAAATAAACCTCTCTCAGTATTTGATATTTTTAAATTAGGATGAACATCAACGACGCTTATTTGAGGTTTATAAGCTGACCAATGATAAGGGTTTACCATTCCTCCAAGTTGATTTATTCCAATAATTTGTAATATTCTATTTTTTATATCTTTTACCGGTAAGGTTATGTGTAGATCATTCTTAATTTTTTCTGAATGTATAAATTCTATTTTTTGATCAGGGAAGCCATAAGGAGTGAAGCTATAAACAACAGCATCTCTTATTGGTAGCCCACCTCGACGTGGTTTAAGAGCAAGTACAGCAACTTTATTATCTCTCAAAATTTCTTCCGCTTCCAAAACCATAGGAAATGATCCAGCGACAATACCTTTCACTATAGATTTATTACCGTAGCAATCAACTATATTTATTTGAATAGAGTGAAAGCCTGGAGAGAGACTCAGAATACCCGATTTATCAATACTATGAATAGATATAGACTTATG
>JAOLAV010000019.1 GCA_028338895.1 Fidelibacterota bacterium | reverse complement strand
AATCGTACATAGTCAATTTTTACTCCTGCTTTTCTAATCTAGAATGCTCACCAAGTCATATTAACCTCTTTCAACGTACTCCTCGGCTGGATAGTCGTATTAACAAGGCAGATATTGTTTATGTGGGTGGAGGTAATACTAAAAGTATGCTTTCTGTATGGAGAGAGTGGAAATTGGATCAACTTCTTTTGAAAGCTTATAACAATGGTAAAATTTTATCAGGAGTGAGCGCCGGTGCTATCTGTTGGTTTGAGCAAGGTATAACAGACTCTTGGGCAAGTAATTTAAATACAATGGATTGTATGGGGTTTATTGATGGGATGGCTTGCCCTCATTATCAAGAAGAAAAAGATCGACGCCCTAGTGTTCGCAAAATGTTGAAAAATGGTAAGGCTATACCTGGCTATGCAATTGATGGTGGTGCTGCATTACATTTTAAAAAAGGCAGCTATTTTAAATCTCTTCAATTTTACCCTAAATCTTATGTTTACGAGGTTGGAGTTGAAGATGGAGAGGTCACCGAAAAGCAGTTAAAATATACTCAATTAATTAAAAAGTAAAATAAATATAGTTTCTTAGGGGACTGTATTTATCATTATCTATCCGTCCGTCTTCAGAAAATCGATCAAAACGATTTAATAGGTTGCATGTGAAACTTTTATAGTTGCGTTCGTAACTATTTTTGTATTAAATTTTAATCTAAATATTAATTACAATTTTAATTATAAATATCATTATCTATTTTTACTATTATGAAAGAAGAACCACTTAGAATTGGTGCTAAGCTTCATCTCCTTTTAGGTGGAGCATTTAAAGCCGCAACCGAAAGATTTGTGCTTAATGTTTCAGAATTAGGACTCGAGATTACTTTTGATCAATGGTCAATTTTAGGACCAATATGGCAGATGGAAGGTGCCTCGCAAAAAGAATTAGGTAAAGTCACAACCAAAGATAAAACATCCGTAACGAGAATTATTGACTCATTAGAAGAAAAAAATCTAGTAGTCCGGGTCCCTGATCAATTAGATAAAAGAGTAAAGCGTGTAGTCCTTACAAAAAAAGGAGAAAAGTTGTTTTATGATATTCTTCCTGTTATGGATAAGACGCGTAGAGAAATGAATAAAAATATTTCTGAGAGTGATAGGAAAACTTTTAAGGCTGTTTTATCTAAACTTATAATCAATCACGAAGAATGTTGTAAGGAGTAGAAAGTTTGATTCTATTTAAAAACAAGTTTGGTGATCGTTTGATATCAGTTTTATTACTAATTATATTATTTACAATCTCTGGATGTGCAGGTAAACCAACTATTAAAGTTGAAGAGCTAGATATCCCGATACCGGAATCATGGATGACTTCATTCCCTGATAATAAGGGTGTAACTGGGCAATGGTGGCTTTCTTTTCAAGATACAGTATTAATAGAATACCTTGAACGATTGAACAATGAGAGTCCAGATATAAAAACTTTAATTGAGAATGGTAATTTAGCAAGGTATAATGCTCAGATAAGCTCTGCTTCTAAATTTCCAGCAATAAATTTGAACGCTCGTTTAGATACAAACGTTCAAAATTTATCTGGTTTTGGGTTTGCTTCTTCTCTTCTCTCTGAAGATAGTAGCTCTAGTGATTTTGAGTCAAGCGGCAATAATGTAGTGTCATTTGGTAATACCAGTGCAAGTCTAGGGTTAAATCTTCAATGGGAAGTTGATATTTGGGGCCGATTAATTAATGGTCGAAAAGCAGCTTATAAAGATTTTGATGCCGTACGATATGATTTAATCTATTTACAATTTTTAACTTCAGTGAAAGCGGCTCAATTATATTTTAAAGGCAAAGAATCAGCTGCGCAGTTAGCACTTTCAAAAGACTCATATAACAGTCTTGTTGAGATTAGAGATTTAGTTAAAGATAGGTACGAAAAAGGCTTAAGGCCAAGTCTTGACTATAGACTGGCTGAAACATCTGTTGCGACTTCTATTGTAACAATTGAAAATAAAAAAAACCAATTAAAATCAATCAATCGACAACTAGAAATTTTGATTGGTCATTATCCATCTGGGGATTTTATTCAAGTAGGTGGGATGCCAAAAACATTACCGGATGTGCCTACAGAAATTCCTGCAAATCTATTGGAGCGAAGGCCTGACATTCAAAGCCTTATTTCCAAAATGGAATCGAATAATTACCGAATAGCAGAGTCTAGGAGGAACTTACTTCCGGGGATTTCTTTAAATGGTAGTGCTGGTACCTCAGCTCAATCGATAGAAGATGTTCTGAACAAAGATTATGGAGTCTGGAATCTCGGACTCAATGTGACCGCGCCTATTTTCAATGGAAAAAGATTAAAGTCATTGGTCAAAGTACAAGAAGCGACATTTGAGAAATCAAAACAAGGCTTAATCAAAGGTGTTTTGAGAGCTTTTTCCGAGGTAGAGCAGTTGCTTGAGTTGAGTGAGTCTTTAGTGATACAAATTAATGCCCTTGAAATAGCATTAAAACAATCAAGAGATGCTTACAGCCTTTCAAAAGAAAGGTATGATAGCGGCGTAACTCCTCTTGAATCTGTTTTAAATAGTCAGAGGCAGTATAACAACATAAAATCTCAATTTATTACAATGCAAAGACTAGTTATCGAGAATAGACTCTCTTTAATTCTTGCGCTTGGTGGTGATACTTCTAAAAAACAAAATTATAACAACAAATAAATATGGTACAAAAAATGAAGAAGTATATTGGTTTAATTTTTCTAATAATTAGTCTTGTATTGGCATCTCTATTAATATCAAATAAGCCAATTGCAGTAGCAAAAGATGAGAAAAAAAATACTCCTTATGTGAAAACAATGATGTTAATTCCTCAAAACATAAAAGCTTCTATTTCAAGTCAAGGTGTTATCTCCCCCTCGTCATCGATTACGCTGATATCAGAGTTAAATTCAAAAGTTGATTGGATTTCATCTAAAATGCAAACAGGATCAAGCTTTCAGAAAAATGATACACTGCTCATTCTAGATAAGCGTGACTATGAACTCGCTCTTATTACAGCCGAGTCTAATGTTTTAAATGCAGGTGTAAACTTAGAAAGAGAAAAAGCTGAATCTGACTTAGCTTCAAAAGAATGGAAGAGAGTTGGAGCGGGTACCGGAAGTGACTTAGCACTCAGAAAGCCTCAACTTGCTCAGGCAAATGCAACTTATGCTGCTGCACAAGCAATGCTTGAAAGAGCACAACGGAATTTAAAACGAACGGTTTTTATTGCTTCTTTTGATGGTCGAGTTAGGCTCAGAAATGTTGATGAAGGTGCTACGGTTTTTCCTGGAACAGTTTTAGGAAATATATATGCTTCAGAATCATTTGAAGTCCGGTTACCGGTAGCAGACCAAGATGTCCCTTTTACAGGTCTTGAATTCAATGGACAGCAAATTAAAAAATTAAAGCAGCTTGATGTTCAATTTTTTATAGGTAAAAGTATATTAAGTGGTCGGGTAATTAGAGCTGAGGCTGAGGTAGACCCAATAACGCGCATGCTATCCGTAGTGGCTAAAATTGAAAATAATAAAGAAAACTCCAATACAATAGCGGTCGGTCAATTTGTACAAGCAACCATATCGGGAATTGATATTGAGAATGTTACGGTATTACCTCGAACGGCTGTAAGGGACGGTTCGGTTTGGATTGTTGATCAAGAATTGAAACTCTACAAAAGGTCTGTTGAAACACTAAGGTTTGAAAATGAGTTTGTATTAATAGGAGAAGGTTTAGAGAAAGGTGACCGTTTATTGACTTCTAGGCTTTCAAGCTTAGTTAATGGCTTAAAAGTCACATTTGAGTTGAATTAGATATTATGGAAAAAATGATACGTTGGTTCGTTTATAATAAGGTAGCTGCAAACCTTGCTATGATATTCATCATTATTTCTGGAATAATGACTATTCCGATGTTAAAAATGGAGGTCTTCCCTGATATTGAAATTGATATTATCAATGTCACAGCTGTGTACCCTGGTGCCAGTCCCACTGATGTTGAAGATGCTATATGCGTTAGAATAGAAGAAAGACTCCAAGGCCTTGATGGTATTAAAGAAATTTCTTCGACTGCATCTGAAAATGTAGGAAGTGTAAATATATCCATTCTACCAGGACAAAATGTTAATGAGATGTTAGATAAGATCAAAGCTGAGGTAGATGCTATTGATACATTTCCAGCAGATGTAGAGAGACCCACTGCAAGACAATTTGCCGGTTCTAACCCTGTTTTAACGGTTGCTGTTGATGGTGATGTTAGTGAAAGATCATTAAATAGTATAACCGAAGAAATTAAAGACGAGTTAGATGCTTTACCTGAAATAACTCTTACCTCTTTTGTTTCAAAGAAAGAGAGAGAGATTGCCATTGAAGTCAGTGAGAGTGCTCTTCGAAAGTATAACCTTAGTTTTAATCAAATTTCAGCAGCAATTAGAAATTGGTCTGTAAATATGCCAAGCGGTAGTATTGAAAATGAAAATGGTGAAATATTAATAAGGTCGAATAGTTTGGGGTATACTGTAGAAGATTTCTCAAAGATACCGATTATTACTGATCCTAACGGAGCTATTGTTTATCTTGATGATTTGAGTTCAGTCAAAGATAAATTTGTTGATAATTATGATCTTGATATTTTATTCAATAGTCAAAAATCTAATTTGATTACTGTTTTCAGAGTAGGTGATCAAAATGCTATAAAAATATCCGATCAAGTAAAAAAATATGTTGCTGCTAAGCAAAGTCAATTACCAGAAGGAATTAATATTACTTCCTGGGATGATGAAGCAAGATTGCTTAGAGGTCGAATTAACACCATGACGAAAAATGCACAACAAGGATTATTTTTAGTTATCTTGGTGTTAGCTTTATTTCTAAAACCAAAATTAGCTTTTTGGGTTTCACTTGGGATTCCAATTTCCTTCATGGGTGGATTTTGGCTGATGCCATTACTCGGACTATCAATCAATATGCTTTCCCTTTTTACTTTTATACTAGTCCTCGGTATAGTCGTGGATGACGCGGTTGTTGTTGGAGAAAATATCGCCCTATTTAAAGAGCGAGGTATGAACTCTGAAGAAGCGGCAATAAAAGGGGCAACTCAAGTTGCAAAGCCTGTTTTTTTCGCTGTCCTTACCACCATGGCCACTTTTTCACCAATGCTTGCAGTCGATGGTCAAATAGGAGCTATATGGAGGATATTCCCCCTTATAACTATAGCAGTCCTTTTTTGGTCTTTATTTGAAAGTTTAACTATTCTTCCTGCACATTTAGCACATAGTAAAGAAACAAAGTTCAAAAATATTTGGTTAGTCAAGATCTCAAATCACTGGGACGGTTTTCAGTCAAAGATTATTGGATCTTTGAACTTTTTTGTAACTAATTATTATAAACCTATTCTGGTCAAAGCAGTTGAAAAACCATTCACCTCTTTATGTTTTGCTGCTAGTATCTTTGTATTAACGATGGGAGTTGTGATGGGTGGTATAATAAAATTTTCATTCTTCCCTGCAGTTGAAGCAGATCTCGCAATTGCAGCACTAGAATACCCATCTGGAACTCCAATTGAAGTTACTCGAAATGGATATATGGAACTGGAGAAAGCAGCTCAGCAGCTTGAAGAAGATCTTGAAAATGATTATCCTAATATGCAAATAATTCAAAACCGTCTTTCGACCATAGGGTGGCAGCCAATGCGTACTAAAACCTCAAAAGGACCTGGGAATTTAGATGCATTATTTGCGGGGTCAAATATGGCTGAAGTTGCCTTTGAACTAACTCCAGGTGAAGATAGAACCGTTAGTACAGAAGAAGTTGTTCGGCGTTGGAGAAAAATTATGCCTAAAGTACCTGGAGTAAAAGATCTAACATTCTTTTCCAGTCTTTTTTCTGCTGGTGATCCTGTAAATATTCAACTATCAAGTAAATATATGGATGATCTACTTTTAGCAAAAGATGATTTAAAAGCAAAATTAGTTAAGTACCCAGGTGTCTTTGATGTGAAAGATAATTATAATGTTGGGAAAGAAGAAATCAACATTAAGCTTCTACCAGCAGCCGCAAATTATGGAGTTACAATGATGCTTCTTGCATCTCAGGTTAGGCAAGCATTTTATGGTCTAGAAGTTCAAAGTGTTCAACGAGGTCGAGATGAAGTTAAAATTATGCTTCGCTATCCTGAGAATGAAAGAAGTTCTATCAGTAATCTTGAGAATATGATGATCCGTACACCTAAAGGATCAACTATCCCAATTAGACAGGTAGCTAGGTTAGATATCGGCGAAGGACTTGCCTCTATCCAAAGAAAAAATCGTAAACGCGCTATCAATATTACCGCCGATGTTGATTTAAGCGAAACAACCGGAAACGAGGTCGTCGCAGGCGTTATCGAAAATGTACTACCCGAAATTCTAAAAAAATATAGTTCTATTTCTTATACACTTGAAGGTGAACAGCAAGAGCAGGGCGATAATTTAAAGTCCATAGGGAAAAATTTTTTATTAGCTATGATTGTTGTTTATATACTTCTCGCTATTCCCTTTAACTCTTATTTTCAACCGTTGGTTGTAATGTCTTCAATACCATTTGGATTAACGGGAGCTGTGATAGGCCACCTAATATTAGGTTTGAATTTTTCAGTACTTTCAATGATGGGTATAGTTGCATTAACTGGTGTTGTTGTAAATGATAGTTTAGTTATGGTTGATTTTATAAATAGATATCGCACAGAAGGAAACTCCATTAAAGAAGCTGTCTTAGAAGCTGGTCCTAGACGATTCAGGCCAATATTTTTAACTTCTTTAACAACTTTTGTGGGTTTAGTTCCACTTTTACTAGAAAAGAGTTCTCAAGCTCAATTTATGATCCCAATGGCTGCCTCGCTTGCTTTTGGTGTAGTCTTTGCAACGCTGATAACACTTTTATTAGTACCTGTTTCTTATTTGGTTCTTGAAAAATATATACTAAAAACAGAGGTTTAAATATGAAAGTAGCCCTAATTGGTGGGACTGGTTATGTTGGCTCTTATATCACTGATGAGCTAATTAAAAATGGAATGATACCTCGTATTCTTGTTAGAGAGGGTTCACAATCAAAGCTTCTTCAACCGAATAAGTGCGAGTTGGTACTCGGAGATGTTGAAGATGAAGAGGCACTACGCCAAACTTTGTCTGGTTGTGATGCCGTAATCTATTTAATTGCGTTAATTCGTGAATTTCCATCAGAAAATATTACAAATGAGAGATTTCAGTTTAAAGGCTCTGAACGTGTTTCAAAAATAGCAAAAGAAGTTGGTGTTAAACGGTTTTTATTAATGAGTGCATTAGGAGCAAATCCAAATCCAGAATCATCAAATTATATGAATGCGAAGTATTTATCTGAGCAATCACTAAAAAATACTGATCTTGAGTGGACGATCATCCGTCCTTCATCTTTATTTGGCGACCCTAGAGGCGGAGGTCGGCCTGAGTTTTGTATGATGCTCGATAAGCTAATGCTTAACCTTTTACCATTTCCAAATTTTTTACCATTTCCTGCACCTGCATTTTTTACTGGGTTAAATCCTTTAGATGCTGGTAATTATTCATTATCCATGATTCACGCTAAAGATGTCGCGACCGTTTTCATAAAATCTCTTGAGGATAAAACAACAATATCTCAAACTATTGAGCTTGGAGGTGAGAAAGAAGTCACATGGAATGAAATTGTTACTTCTATAGCATCGGTTACAGGACAAAAAATTATTATGGTTCCGGCCCCATTTGGTGTTGTTGCTACTATAGCTGGTTTATTCGATCGATTCTCATGGTTTCCTGCCGGCCGGGAGCAGCTAGAAGACTTAGTCAAAGGCAATGTATGTGATTCATCAACTATTTTTAAAAGATATCAAATAGATAGGATACCTTTCAATATAGAAAATTTATTTTATTTAAATAAAAAAGGACAGTAAATGAAACGCAACTTAATTATTGCATGTTTTTTGTTATCAATATCATATGCAAGTTCTGGAATAATATCGGGTTTTATTGCTGATTCCTCTTCCGGAGAGGGACTTATTGGAGCTAATGTTTTTTTGAAAGAAACAGGTCAAGGTATGGCTACTGATTTGAATGGATATTATATTATTCAAAATATAGACCCAGGTAATTATACTATTATGACATCTTATGTCGGTTTTGACCGATTTGAGAAAAAAATTAGCTTAGAAGCTGATCAGTCAATTAAAATTGATATTTCTTTAATTGAATTAGTTGTTGAATTATCTGGAATATCCGTAACAGCTGAAAAGCTTCAACGAAAAAATAATATACAGCCGAGCAAAATAAATTTGAGTCCAAGAATGATGAAAGCAGCCCCTGGACTTGCAGAACCTGATTTATTTAGAACAATTCAAGCTCTACCAGGGGTTTTGACAACTTCTGAGTTTAGTACTGGTTTAGTGATTCGAGGTGGTAATACGGATCAAAACCTTATTATGTTAGATGGTATAACGGTTTACAACCCTTCTCACTTAGGAGGTATTTTCTCTAATTTTATAGTGGATGGTGTTAAAGAGGCTGAATTAATAAAAGGTGCTTATAATGCTGAATATGGAGGTAGGCTTTCAGCGGTATTAAATGTTCTTAGCCGTGAAGGGAATAAAAATGAATTTAAAGGAAAAGCAAGCTTGTCCTTATTGTCCGCTCAAACAACACTTGAAGGGCCTTCTTATAAAGGGGCATGGCTACTAAGTGGAAGACGAACTTATTTTGATATATTACTACCCAAAATACTGCCTGAAAATATTACTGATAATATTCCACCATATTACTTCTATGATATTCAAAGCCATATTTTCTCTGACATTACATCAAAAGATCGTTTATCTTTTAGTTTTTATACCGGAATTGATGATATTTTATTCGACACTTTTGGACTTGATGGACGTTGGGGTAATAGAACATTAAGTGCTCATTATAGAAGAGTATTTAATGAAAGGCTTGTTGGTAATTTTCTAGTTGCAAATAGTAAGTTTTTCACAACATTTGGTTTAGGTGGCCCAAATGGACTCATTAATGATAATGGTATTGATGATAACACCGCTTCGGCTAACTTTTCATGGTTTAAATCCCCGGAATCAACGGTTAAAATGGGCGCTCAGGTAAAAAGACTAGGATTTGAGTACATTAGCAAATTCAATTCAGATACGACTTTTCTGATTAAAACTAAACCATACGAAATATCAACATATGCCAAATTAAAGCACGAGGTTAGTGACCTTTTTATTATTGAGCCAGGTATTAGACTGAATTATTATGATGTCTATCGTAATTCATTAAACCCCGATTTACGTTTGGGAATAAAATATTTATTAACTGAAGACAGATACCTGAATTTGTCCTTTGGTAATTATCATCAATTTATCAGCACATTTCAAGATGACTTCAATCCTAGTATTCTGGATAATTGGATTGCAGCAGATGAATCGGTAGAACCAGGTAAGTCGATTCAAGCGGTACTAGGATATGAAGAATACATAAATAATATGTATAAAATTCAGATAGAAGGTTATTACAAAGATTTAAAAAATCTTCTAACCTTTGAAGAAAAAAGATCTTCAACTGATGCAGCAGTGTCTGACTCAACTTTATCAGATATACTCACACCTGCTGATGGATACGCTTATGGAATTGAATTTTTTGGTCAAAAAATGGCTGGTAATTTAAGCGGTTGGGTGTCTTATACTTTTTCAGTTTCTAGAAAAATAATGAATAGTATTTTTGAGGAAGAAGAAAATGAATACTATACGAACTGGGATAGAACCCATGCTTTTAGTGCACTTGGTAGTTATCAATTTAATAAAAAATGGGAAATGAACTGGCGCTATGGTCTGCAGTCAGGACAGGCTTTTACCCCCATTTTAGGCTATTATGTTCAAAAGTTTCCTGAAAGCCCAGAAGAAGTCTTTAGAACAATACCAGGTACTCGAAACTCAGGAAGATATGAACACTATAGTCGTTTAGATTTAGGTGCCGTGTATCATGCAAACATAGCTGGTAAAAAAATTGATTTCTTTTTTCAAATCATTAATACCTTAAATAGAAAAAATACTTTTAGAAAAATCTATGATTTAGGAAGTACTTATAATGGTCTCGATGATGATAATGATTGGGAAAAAGAGAAACATGATCTAAATGGAAATGGTAAACCGGATCCAGGCGAGACTAATGTGGATGAACCTGACGAAGGGCTCATAAGAGAACGTAACATTAGTCTATTTCCAATTATTCCAACTTTTGGCTTTACATGGGAGTTTTAAAAAATGAGTAAATTTATTTTTAATGTAATTATTTTTTCAACAGTTTTTTTTCATGCATGTGATTTTAAAGATCAGGAATTAGAATATGAAGAGACATTAGTTGTCTTTGCAAACATTACAGCAAATTTTCCTGTAACTGATACAATCTTTGTATCAAGAACCGCAGCTATTGGTGAAGATGTTCTTGCAAATGATCTATGGGTAGAAGATGCCGAAGTATTTCTGAAAGATTCAAGCGATTTAAAACTTCCTTTCCAAAGTCTTGGAAATGGTCGGTATTTCCCAATTAGTGCAGAATCCTCGGTTGAAGAAATATCTAACTATTTAAATTTTATAATCAGAGGTGGAGAAAAATATACTTTAGTCGTGAATACCGTAAGTGATTCAGTACTAGCGGAAACAGTTGTCCCTTCTACTATAAATATAGAATCTCTAGAGGCAATGGAGTATGAATGTCCGGACGGTGAAATATTAAGTACGAAACAAATAGATGTTAATAACCTTGGTAATATCTCTTTTACTGATATGGCTATATTAATCAATGATCCCGATTTATATGTCGAATCAAATGACATAATTATTGATACAGTGACATATAGGTTTGGAGATTGCTTTACTCAGAGTTTTGCTAGTTATCCTTATTTTAATGTCAGTTTTGACAATGATAATTACCAGACCATAAAAATTTTGACATATGCCACTGATGCAAATAAAATGGGTTTAGAACCTCTAGATTCATTAAGTAGCTCAATAGATCCAGATAGTGGAGGCTTTTTTGATTATAACTATAATAGTATAAGGGATAGTGCCTTTACGAATTTAATATATGATACATCACTAGGGTTTCGTATTTGGAAAGGGCAGTATCCTCGTAATGAAAAGAGTGTCCCATACAGAATAAATCCATGGCAATGGAATATTGAAGAGTCACCACAACCTATAATGTGGTTATATTTTGATTATTATGGATTACAATTGATGACATTTCAAGCGACTAGTGAGTCATATTTTAATTATTTCAGCGGTGATCCTGTTGGACAGAACATTTATTTATTGCCAGATTCTAATATTGAAAGAGCCAAAGGTGTTTTTTATAGCTCCGCTTCAACCAGTTTTCTAGTCTATGTTAAACGAGATAACTAAATAAGATAATTAATAGAAATAAAAAAAACCCTATTCTCATAGGGTTTTTCTGTAGTCCGTAGGAGAATCGAACTCCTGTTGCCAGGATGAAAACCTGGAGTCCTAACCACTAGACGAACGGACCAAATAAATTATTTTGTATATTTAGATACCAATAAATTTATTAATACAGCGAACCTGTAGCCAACTTATTTTTTTACTAATTATTACTCAGCAGATGTGTCAAGAAGATCTAATAATTGACCTTTTTGATGCATTTCCATAGCAATATCTGCTCCACCAATTAGTTCACCTTTGACAAACAGCTGAGGTATTGTTGGCCAATTTGAAAACTCACTTAGATTGACTCTAATTTGAGGATCCGTTAGAACATTAACATCCTTATACTCAACACCATAATGACCTAGTATTTGAACTACGGAATTTGAAAAGCCGCACATTGGCATTTCTTTTGTCCCTTTCATAAAAAGAATAATTTTATTTTCTTTAATATCATTTATTATTTGTTCTTTATATTCCATTTTTATTCCTTATCTATTTGAAAATTTGATATTTTTATATGTACACTTCTTACAACCATAATTTTTGATAGTAGAAAAATATAAATAGCCCAAGAGCTTATGTTTTGCTTCTTTTTTTATACGGTGTAATTCGCTACCACATTCAGGGCAATCTTTGAAAATTGAAGCTCGTTGAATGACTCTTTCACGCCATCTACGAGCAATCAGATATAGAGCAAAAGCAATTAATCCAATTCCTACGATATCTGAAAATTCAAACCTTTGAAAAAAGAAAAAAATAGTTTGAGTTACGGTTAAGATAATTTGGCTAGAAAAAATTGCAATTTTTTTAAAAAATAAAAAAATATAGCTTTTTATTTCTAAATCTTCTACAATTAAAAATAGACCAAGGGTAATTAATGTTACAACTGTTATCTCAAAGTTATACTCTTTGAAGAAAGACTTTTTTTTAAGGATTGCTTTTCTTTTTTGCGACATTAAAAAATTGACATAATATATAGCCTATATTAATTATAATAAATTGAATCTTAAAGTAAGTAAAATCAATTGTTTTATTAGTTAATAGGCATAATCTATTAACAATCAGTTTAAAAGGGAAATAGAATGAAACTAATTTCATGGAATGTGAATGGTATCAGGGCCGCAACAAAAAAAGGTTTTTTGGATTATTTAACACAAGAAGAACCAGATATATTATGTATACAGGAATCAAAAGCACATAAAGAGCAATTATCAACTGAGATTTTAAATGACCATGGTTATTATACTTATTGGCATTCTGGTGTTCGCAGAGGGTATAGTGGGGTTGCAACATTTTGTAAAAAAGAGCCACTTTATGTACAAGAGGGCCTGGGGATAAAAAAATATGATGATGAAGGGCGCGTACTTTTAACAGAGCATGAGGATTTTTTACTATATAATATTTATTTTCCAAATGGTCAAAAAGATGAGACACGACTGCAGTATAAATTAGACTTTTATAATGATCTCTTACCGATTATCAATGATCAAGTAGAATCCGGAAATAATGTCATTGTTACAGGTGATTGGAATACTGCTCACCAATCAATTGATCTGGCTCGACCGAAAGATAATTTGAAAACTTCGGGCTTTATGCCAATAGAAAGAGAAAAGCTTGATGAATATATTGCAAGTGGTTGGGTTGATACATTTAGGCTTTTTCATAATGAACCTGACAGGTATTCTTGGTGGACTTACAGGTTTGGAGCTCGTCAAAGAAATGTTGGCTGGCGTATTGATTATTTCTTTGTAAATAATGGTATGTCAGAAATGTGTTTAGATGCCGATATTCACCCTGATATTCTTGGCTCAGATCATTGTCCCGTCAGTTTAATTCTTGACCTATAAGATTTTTTGATCCATTTTTATTTTTTAATTACTATGGGGATATGTAGCTATCTCTTTGGTATGTTTAATAATATTATGGAAATCGATGCTATGCAATATGCATCTATGAGTAGGGAACTATTACGTAATGAAAATTTTTTACATTTTTTTGATAATGGTACACCTTATTTAGATAAACCACCTCTGATCTTTTGGGTTACTTCAATTTTTTTTAAAATTTTTGGTGCTTCTAACTTTTCTTACAGGTTACCATCTTTCCTCTTTTCAATAATTGCTATCTACTCAACATTTAAATTATCAAATCTTTATTATTCTAAAAGAGTTTCGTTTAGTGCATCATTGATATTATCATCGTGCCTTATGATGATAGTTATAAATGGAGACGTACGTACCGATATTTATATGATCTCTCCAATGATGGTCTCGATTTGGCAATTAGCTCAGTATTTTAAATCAAAAAATATAACCTACTTAATTATTGGCTCGGTTGCAATATCATTATCTATGATGGGCAAGGGGCCATTAGGATTTATTATACCAATAATGGTACTCGGTGTTAATTTAATTTATAACAAAGATTTAAATAAACTCTTAGATAAAAATATTGTTTTAGGATTCATCATTATAACCCTGTTTTTACTACCAATGTCTTTTGGTCTTTATGATCAATTTGGCTTTAGGGGTATTAAATTTTTTTATTGGACACAAAGTTTTGGAAGAATTACTGGAGATAGTGGCTGGTCAAATAATACAGGTCCTTTTTATTTGTTAAATGTTTTCTTCTATTCTTTTTTCCCTTGGACTATTTTATTTATCATAGCTTTTTTTGAAAAAATAAAAACAGTATTCAATAAAAAAGAGAAAGAGTACCAAGAAATCATTTCTTTTTCTGGTTTTCTTTTACCATTAATTATTCTATCTCTTTCGAATTATAAATTGCCTCACTATATCTATTGTGTTGTTCCGTTTGCTTCAATTCTATTAGCAAGTAAAATTGATAAATGGACACAGTCAAAAATATTTAATAAAATTTATTTATTTCAAAATATTTTATTAGCATTTACAATAGGGTGTATTTCTATATTCATCAATTATACTCTTCCCCAAAATAACCTCTTTTATACTTTTCCCATTTTTGCTATCATTGTTTTTATGATTTACAATCATTACCTAAACTCGAAGTTATATCGATTTTTTGTCCCTTCCGTAGCATCGAGTTTGATTTTAAGCTACTATATTAATTTAGGTATTCTGAGAACTATTCTTTCATTTCAGTCACAATCGGAAGCAGCTCATTATTTAAAAGAAAACTTTAATTCAAATATTGAATTAGTTTTTTTTGAGGAAGATAAACAAGCAAAAAGTAGATCTTTTAATTATTATCTAGATATAAACACTGTTTATGTGAATGCCGAAAATGTTAAGGAAAATATAAAAAGTGGGAATACTTTTATCTTTACTAATGAAAAAGGTTATCAAACGCTTTTTTCTGATTATCCTAATTTGAAATTATTAAAAATCTTTGATCATTATAGAATCAGTAAGGTAAATAGTAAATTCATCAATACTAAAACACGTCAAAGAACTTTGCAAAAAAAATACTTATTACAGGTTGATAACATTTAATTACTTTACATATAAAATAAAAATCAAATGAAAAAAATGTTTCCAACACTATCAGTCGTAATACCGGTTTACAATGAGGAGTCTACTCTAGAGGGTATTTTAGCCGCTGTTTGCAAATCTAAGATTGTAAATCAAATTATTCTAGTAGATGATTGCTCAAAAGATAAAAGTGTTGAAAAAATATTAGAGTTAAAAAATAAAATTTTAATTGAGAAACCTTTAATACAGTTTAGTTTTGTTAAAAATAAAAAAAACTTGGGAAAAGGAGCGACGCTCAGAAAAGGTTTTCAGCTTGCAACTTCGGATGTCATAATAATTCAAGATGCTGATCTTGAATATGATCCAAAAGAATATATAAAACTTATAAAACCAATAGCTGAAGGCAAAGCAGACGTAGTTTATGGCAGTCGATTCATTGGAGGTACCCATCGAGTCTTATATTTTTGGCATTATATGGGAAATAAAGCCTTAACTCTTTTATCTAATATGTTTTCTAATCTAAACCTTACAGATATGGAAACATGTTATAAAATGTTTCGCAGAGAGATTCTTGAAAATATTGAGTTAAAATCAAATCGTTTTGGATTTGAGCCTGAGTTTACAGCAAAAATCGCAAAATCAAAGTTACGAATTTATGAGTTACCAATTTCTTATTACGGGCGAACATATGATGATGGAAAAAAAATAACATGGAAAGATGGCATAGCCGCTATCTATCATATAATTAGATTTAATATTTTTTAGTATTTAGTATAAAACTAAGAAGATTTTTTTATTTAGAAAATATTAATTCTGGAATAATTTGATCAGACATCAACATTCCTTTTGTTGTTAATTTAATCCTTGATTCTTTTTTTGAAATCAGATTTGGATACTCTTTCTGTATTTTTGAGTACTTTTCTTCAAAAGAATTTAAAATTTCAGATGGTATTATGTTAATATCAAATCCTTCCTTCATTCTTAAGCCAAACCCAATTGCTTCATTAATAAAGTCTAAGTTAGATAAAGTCTCTGTTTTTGAAATAGGTTGTATTCCTGATTCAACTTTTTGTATATAGTTACTTAGCGACCTAACATTATTCCAACGTTTATTGTCATTAAAACCATGGGCTGAAGGGCCAAAAGCTAAATAAGGTTCGATACGCCAGTAATGAAGATTATGTCTGCATTGCATTTTAGGTAAAGCAAAATTTGAGACTTCATATGCAGGATAGCCATTTTCTTCTAAAATTGAATGAGTTTTTGAAAACCAATCGCCTGTTTTATCATCATTGGGCATTTTGATTACATTTTTCCGAACTAGATCAAATAGTTCAGTACCATTCTCAACGGTTAGGGTATATGCAGAAATGTGATTAGGCTTTAGACTAATTATTTTGCGTAGATCTTCCTCCCACATTTCCCAAGTTTGTCCCGGAATTGAATAAATAAGATCACAGTTAATATTTTTAAAGCCAACAGATCTAGCATTTGAGAATGTTTCAAATACCTGCTCTGCGCTATGAATTCGAGTTAAAAATTTTAATAGACTTGGTTGTAACGATTGCACACCAATAGATAAACGATTAATACCTAAGTTATAGAAATCGCTTAATCTCTCTTTTGGAGCTTCTCCTGGGTTAGCTTCAATTGTAAATTCTTTCACGTTTGTTAAATTAAACTTTTTATTTAAAGTTGATAAAATCTCTTCAATATACTTTGGTTCTAAAAGACTGGGAGTACCACCTCCAATAAAGATTGTATCAAATATTAGTTTTTTAGAATCAACCTCATACATGTTTATTTCTCTGATCAGTGTTTTAATAAAAACCGGTATTTGACTATTTTGATCAGCAATAGAATAAAAGTCGCAGTACATGCATTTGACTGCACAAAATGGAATGTGGATATAAATACCAGATTTTTTCATGAGTAAATTTACTTTTTATGGTTAATTAAATTTCATGAATGTTTTAGATGGTTTGTTCAATAAGTTTTCAGAAATTTGACTGATGAGAATAATTATTAGGAAAGTAAATAATAGAATTGATAATGAAAAATGTATCTTTATTAGGCGAGAAGTTTTTATAAAAGAACAAAATATTCCAGAGTCGTTAGAGCTAGATGATAATAAAATAGAATCTTTTAAGTTTTTGGCTACTTATAATAATGAGTCTATTGGTACCGCTAGATATAGAACTACTTCGAAAGGAATGAAACTTGAAAGATTTGCAGTGATAAAGCAATACAGAGGGTATGGGGTAGGAAAAGCATTAGTACTCTTTATTTTAGAAGAATTAAAAATGGAGGAAAGTATATATCTACACGCTCAAGAGTCAGTAATTAAATTTTATACTAAGCTAGGGTTTAAAATAGTTGGAGACAGGTTTTTTGAAGCTGATATTCCTCATATTAAATTGATAAAAAAATGAAAATTCAAAATGTGAATTTTAAAAGATTAATAATATTTATAAAGCCGGAATGGCTTTATGTAACCCTATCTCTTATTAGTGGCCTTTTTTTTGTTGTTTTTAACACACTTTCAATATGGTTAACGGCATCCTTAATTAATAATGTATTAATTGATTTTGATAAGCTTTTAGAGAAACAACAGCAACTATTAAATAAATTAGAACCAAGTCTAAATGAAAAATTAAAAATAGCGGTAAATCAGTTAGTATTAAGAGAAACTAATATTGAAACATTAAAAGTATTATGTCTCTCTATTATTTGTGTTTTTATTTTTAAAAATATATTTCTTTATTTGAAGAATTTATCAACTTCTTATGTCCAAATAAGGATTGTTACAAACCTTAGAAATCGTATTTACGCTCATCTTCACTCTCTTTCATTATCTTTTTTTCATAAAAGAAAATTTGGTGATTTAACCTCTGTTATTATGAACGATGTTGGTACTCTAAATCAAGCTATCGGAGCTACTTTTCAAAAGATTATAGTGGAACCAATAAATATAATATCATTTGCTATTTTATTATTTATTATAAGCTCAAAACTAATGCTTGTTGCATTATTAATCATTCCTCTTAATCAAATCCTAGTACAATTTTTAGGAGGAAGCATACGGAGAAAAGCAAAGCGTGATTCTCTTCAAATAGGTGGAATCTTAAGCCTTGTGACAGAGACTCTATCCTCTATTCGAATCGTGAAAGCATTTGCTATGGAAAAAAAAGAAATTGCCAAGTTTGATAAAGAATCGTGGAAATATTTTGATTTATTATTTAGAAAAGCCAAGCTACAACTTTTATCAACACCGATTATTGAAATAATTGGTATCTCTATGGCTGTGTTACTGTTATGGATTGGAGGATCAAAAGTAATTGTTGGTTCAGAGCTATCTTCTGAAGATTTTCTTAGATTTATGTTCTTATTATTTTCAATGCTTGGACCAATACGATCTTTAAGTAATGTTCATATTAAACTTCAAAACGGATATGCTTCAGCAGAGAGAATCTTTGAGATTTTAGATCAAGACACAGAAATAAAAAATATTGGACAAGAAAATATTACGGGTCTAAAGTCATCAATTAAATTTAAAAAAGTGAATTTTTCTTATGACCAAGGTGAAACTTTTAAATTATCAGATATCTCTTTTGAAATACCAAAAGGTTGCACCTATGCACTTGTGGGGGAGAGTGGATCGGGCAAATCAACCATTGCTGATTTACTCCCTCGATTTTATGATGTATCCAATGGGTCAATTAATATAGACAATAAAAACATAAAGAAATATGATTTAGAATCAATACGAAAAATAATGGGTATTGTTACCCAGGAAACAATTTTACTTAATATATCAGTTCGTGAAAATATTGCATATGGAGAAAATAAAATTGATAATGATTTAATCATTAAATCTGCGATTGGAGCGAATGCAAATGATTTTATAAAAAAGCTAGATAAGGGATACGATACTATTATTGGAGAAAGAGGGGTGAAGCTTTCTGGCGGGCAAAGACAGAGGATAGCTATAGCAAGAGCGATATACAAGAACCCTTCTATCCTGATTTTAGATGAAGCAACATCGGCACTGGATTCAAAATCAGAAAAGTTAGTCCAAGAGGCTTTGGATAACCTAATGGCTGATAGAACGGCTTTGGTAATTGCTCATAGGTTATCGACCATAATTAAAGCTGATAAAATAATTGTACTTGAAGATGGAAAGATTAAAGAGACAGGTAACCATAAAGAATTATATAATAAAAAAGGTTCTTACTATGACTTACATAATACACAGTTTGATAATTAATAATACTTTTAGAAGTCGGCTTGATTATCTTAAAAATAATAGACTAAAACAGCAATAAAGTACCTTGAAAAAAATTCTATTTGAAACTCACCATTTATATTACTGGCCAAATTATAGACCAATAATTGAAGAACTGAAAAAAAGAGAGAACTATACCATTCATGCATCAATGCCAATTAGAACATCTTTAATTGAATTTGAAATATTTAAAAAAGCATGCTCTGAACTAAAAGTAAGTTTTATAGAAGCAGATGATGAAGGTGCCCGAATTGTTAAAGTTTTAAAAAATAGATATGATATTATTGTCGTTGGTAATGTCGGACAATTAAATAAAATTGTACATAAAACGACTCTAACTGTGATGGTATATCATGGCATCGGATTAAAACAATCCTACTATAATGATATTGATGATAGAATAAATATTAGATCTGTAGAATCTTTGGATAGATTTAATGAACTAAAAAAGATAGGATTTGAAAATATTTTTTTAACTGGCTTTACTAAATTAGATAGATTTAAAACAATTAAAAAAAATGAAATTAACACAATTAAAGAAAGTCTAAATTTAGATTTAAATAAAAAAACAATTCTATTTGCACCTACATTTTATCCGTCATCATTAGAAGCATTATATAATGAAATAAAATTTTTAAGCAAGGAGTGTAATATCATTGTTAAGCTTCATGGTTTTAGCTGGGAGCAAAAACGATTTATTTATCAAAGTCAGATCTATGAGAAGTTATCTAAGCAGAATAGCTCAATCAAGCTATTGGAAAATAATGTTTATGATATCATGCCATATTATATGATAGCTGATTTACTAATCAGCGATATCTCATCAACATTATTTGAGTACTTACCACTTGATAAACCCATAATTCAAGCTCAATGCTTTACACTTCGCTTAAAACATAAAATATTCAGTAATCGTTTTTGGCGGAAACTAGATTTAAAGCGACTAGAAAATATTGATTTTACTTATAAAATTACTAAAGCAGATGATTTATTAAGTCGATCTTTTTATGCTCTTGAAAACCCTCAGGAAATGTCTAAAAAAAGAGCAAAAGCTTTAAAGAATTTTCTTTTTAAAGCCGATGGGAAAGCTTCATATCGATTGATAAATGCAATTGAGGAATTTGAACATTAAAATTGCTATTTATAGTCCAAATTGGATTGGCGATGCCGTTATGGCACTCCCTTTTATTCAATTGTTGAAGGAGAAAAATCCTCAAGCTGAATTAAACATAGTTTGCAAGGATTGGGTTTCTGCAGTTTTTAAAAACAACCGATCAGTTAATCAAATAATACCAATACCTCAAGACAGCATAAACAGTTTTAGTGGTACGATTCGAATAGGATTAAAATTAAGATCTGAAAAGTTTGATTTATTTTATACTTTAACGGATTCAATTAGAAGTGCAATTATTCTTTGGCTCTCAGGTGCTCGAGTCAGAGTTGGATATGATACACAAATGCGTTCTCTTTTTTTGACTGATTATAAAATTTCTCCACTTCAATCTATTCATCGTTCGTATAAATACTTATCCTTAATTGAGCCAGGGGTTTTAACTCAAAATATACCAGAAATTAGCCTTTCAACTTTTGAGAAGGATTGGGCAAAAAAAGAAATGAGAAAATTGGGGCTAAATAGTCCAATTGCTCTTGCACCATTTAGCGTGGCGAATAATCGAACTCTTCAAAATAATATTTTGGATAAATGGATAAAAAACACAAAAAATAGTTATCTTATTTTTGGCTCGTATAATGATATCGAAAAAAGTAATAACCTTATCAAATTTTGCAAGAGTGACAATATCAAATCAATTTGTGGGAAATACTCTCTTCGACAATCAATAGCACTAATTTATTTTTGTAAATATACGCTGGCTACTGATAGCGGTTTGGGCCATCTATCTGCTGCTTTGGGCACACCGACTATTTCATTCTTTGGGGTGGGTAATATTGCTGTAACGGCACCAATTGGGAAAAAAAATAGCATAATAAAACATTGTACTACATGTCTAGGGGATTTTTGTGAAAAGAATGGTCAAGGTACATCATGTATAAAAAAAATCTCAAAAGAAGATATAGAAAATGCTGTAATTAAAATAATTGATCAGTAATTTTTAACATGAAAGCATTTATTCTAGCAGCTGGTGTCTCTCGGAGACTTTATCCATATACTTACGATCTACCTAAATGTCTATTAGATGTAGGTGGAAAGCCTATTATCAATTATCAATTAGAGGCAATAGAAGATATTGGGGTCACAGAAGTAACAATGGTTGTTGGTTATCACAGAGAAATGTTAATTAATCATGTAACTACAAATTTTCCCGGGTTATCTTTTAATTTTATTATTAATCAT
>JAOLAV010000018.1 GCA_028338895.1 Fidelibacterota bacterium | reverse complement strand
CAATAGTTTTATAGTTTGGGTATTTGTTCCAAAATCTTCTTTTAGAAAAAATCTCAATATTATTCAAGCAAATATTAAATTTAGCTTCTTTATTAATTACTGTTTCCACAAAAACATGTTCAGGCTCAGAAAAGTTCTTCATTATATATTCATTTAAACGAACTGAATGTTTTTTTGTGGCGTGTAAACCACTAATTTGAATAAGAATATTAAATTTTATTTTTTTCATTATTCTTGTTATTAGTTTTAAATACATTTAAAAAAAGAGTCATAATTAATTGCATAAAAATATAAACAGAACCTATAAAAATGTTACCATGAATACTTTTTTAACTGATAATCATATTTTTTTAGTTATGAACTATCAAATATGACAATTTTATTATTAATTTAATAAACACTCTTTAATAAATATCTATGGATAATTATGACGAAAATAAAGATTTCCCTTTTTTTAATAACTTTTTTTACATTCATTCCAAATATCCTTAAAGGACAAGACAAAGCTATTAATTTTGATGGTTCTAATGACTATATCCTCATCCCCGATAATAACCAACTTGACCTAATCAATAATTATACTCTAGAGGCCTGGATTTTTCCTGAAACTTTTAATTGGTTAGGTGGTATCCTCTCAAAATACCAATCAAGTGGTGCAAATGGCTATACCCTTAGATTAACGGATCAATCTCCTTATTCAGGTTTAGGCTTTGATGAAAAGACAACAAATACTGGAGTTTTAAACAGTAACCAATGGCATCATATAGCAGCGGTAAATAACCAAGGAGTGAGATCTATTTATATAGATGGTACAGAATTTAATCTTTCAGGTAGTGCCTTAAATGTATCATCTAATAATAATCCAATCAGAATAGGCTCAGATTATTCAAGCCGATTTTTTGATGGTCGAATGGATGAGATAAGAATATGGAATATTGCTCGAACTCAATCAGAAATTCAAGAATCTATGGACACCCTTCTGTCTGGATCAGAAGAAGGCTTAGTAGCCTATTATACATTTAATGAAGGTATTGGTGATACGTTATATGACCAAACTGGGAATGGACATGATGGTCGATTATTTGGGAATCCAAATTGGGTAGATGGATATACATTATCTGGATTAATAGGTGATATTAATTTTGATGAAATAATAAATATTTACGATGCAGTTATGCTTGTATCTATTATGCTTGGAAATGAAGTTGGTACACCGTTACAAACCTATGCTTGCGATTTAAATTCAGATGGTTTTATAGACATAGAAGATATTGTTATGCTAATTCAAAAAATATTAACAATAGATACCACTAACCGTGATTCACTTTCAGATGCTACCTATACTTCCTTTAGTCATTCCATCCAAATATCATCCAATGGTGAAATAGCTGGTTTCCAGATAAATTTGAAACAAAACACGATACTCTCAAAAGATAATATTCCAACAGGTTGGAGTTGGAACCAAAAAGGTAATACAATAATTGCTTTTAGTTTAGATGGTACTCCATTACCTCAACCTTATATATTACCTTTAGAAAAACCGACAGAAATAGAAAAAATAAATTTAGTTGGCTGGGAAAGTAAATCTCTTGAAGCAGTAGAAAAAATACTTCCACTAAATTTTTCTTTAGAAGCTGGACCTAATCCGTTTAATCCAAGTTGTAATATTTCTTTTAAAATATCTTCATCTTCAAATATTATATTGAATGTATATAATTTAAATGGCCAATACTTGAGTAGTATTTTTTCAGGTCTTCTTCAAGAGGGACAACATCATTTTGTATGGAAACCGTTTAAACTATCTTCCGGAACTTATTTTATAAAAATAACAGATGGAAAAAATTCAGAAACATTAAAAACATTATACTTAAAATGAAAAAAAACATATTTATCTTATTTTTCCTTCAACACACATACCTTTTATCAGACACAACAGTCGTAGCATTCTATAACGAGCATCAATCTTTTGGTAACTCAGGAAATAACAGGGTTGTAATAGATACCATTCAATTTCCGAATTCAAATAGTGATTTTTCTGAAATAATAATGAATGTTAGTTTAGAGTGTCCCAATGGTGGATGCGATCCATGGGATCGAAATGCACAAATTTCTGTGATGAATTTAAACGATTGGTATGAAATTGGTCGCTATGTTACCCCTTATGGAATAGGGTGTGGCTGGTCAATGGATGTAACGGATTATCGTTCTTTTCTTCAAGGATCTGTTGTTCTTAAATCTTATATTGATACTTGGGTAGAGCCAGGTTGGTTAGTCAATATTAATTTTGAATTTATTTCAGGGATACCAGAACATCCTTATGTGAATATTAGAAAAGTTTGGAATTATTCTAATTTGGTATATGGAGATAATACGAACCCTGTGGATATACCTTCTTTTTCTGGTCTTATACCATCGGATACCTATAATGCTTTTTTACGAATGAATACCTCCGGGCATGGACAAGGTAATACAGATAATGCAGCAGAATTCTCTTTTAAGCTGCACGATATTTATGTGAATCAAGAGCCTGCATTTGTACATAATTTTTGGAGATCTGATTGTGAAGATAACCCTTGCTCTCCTCAGAACGGATCTTGGTTGTATGATAGAGCTGGTTTTTGCCCTGGAGACAAAGTGACTCCACAGGATTTTAATCTGTTAGAACATTCTACACCTGGAGATATGATCCAATTAGATTATATATTAGAAGAATATTTCAATGCTTGTTCACCAAATAACCCATCATGCGTAGACGGTATTACATGTACTGATTGCGACTACAATTATAACGGACACACTCAACCATTCTATTTTATCGAATCTCAATTAATTCTTCGTACAGGAACTCCCCATTCAAATGCTGATGCAACTTTTATGATTGAGAGCCAAGATTCAACGAATGGTGGATTAAATATATATCTTGAAAACTATGTTCCTATATATGGCTTTCAATTCAAACTCGATTTTGAAAACCAAGAAAATCTTAATGTTTCAGGATTTAGCTTTAGTGGTACAACCGGTGGACGAGCAGAGTCCTCTGGGTGGACGGTTTCTATTAATGATTCAGGACTCGTTGTAGGCTTATCACAATTTTTTGGAAGCCCAATTGATCCGGGAGAAGGTTTACTAACACAGATATCATATACAAATGAAAACAACTCTCAATTTTCGGGGATAATTAATATTTCAGACTTACAGGTTTCTGGATATTTTGGTGCTACTCTCACTCATGAAATTGGCCAACCTCATTCCTTTCAAACAGGACTGACAATCGAGGAGAACCAACTTATACCAATCAGTCATTCTCTTCTTGTTGCTTATCCAAACCCATTTAATCCTATCTTACAAATTCCATTCGAATTAAGCCAAAGAGATAAAATAGATCTTAATATTTATGATGTTAATGGAAGAATGATCAAATCACTGTTGTATGATAAAACTATGGATGCTGGAACATACAAGATGACATGGAATGCAAACAGTAATCCAAGTGGTGTCTATTTTATTATGATAAATGCAGGCACTTACAATCAGACAAGAAAAGTTATTTTGATTAAATAGTATTTTTAAAAAAATGTTTAAAAATTTGTCTGTACTAATCTTTTTTTTCTGCGGATAAGACCATTTCTATGCCAATATCATCTAAAATAAGCTTATCTCCTAGATCAGTAAAAAAACTACCGGATCTAAATTTTACGTCATATTTAGTTCTATCAAATGAAAAAGAAGCCTTCGCATTAATTAGAGAAGATCCTTCTTCTAAAAAAGCTTCAAAAGTAATTGGGTGAGTGATTGACTTAATACTTAGCTGGCCATCAAAGGTAATCTTATTATCCTTGCTGTGATATTTTTTACTTTTGAAACTTAAAATAGCATTTGGATGATCAGTAACGCTAAAGAAATCACCACTTTTTAAATGCTTTTCTAAATATTCTTTACTTCTGCCCTCAAGATCAGTCACATTAATAGTACTCATGTTCATCGATACTTGCCCCGTAATCAAACTATCTGAATCTATTTCAAGATTTCCATTTTGAATATCAATCGTTCCCGTATGAATTTTTGTTGTGATTTCTTTTCCAATCCATGAGAGTTTACTGCTAGAGGTACTTATTGCATAGTTTCCAACTGCGGGAAATGTTACTTTCGATTTATTTTCTGCGATTGCAACTTTCTTTTTTTCGCAAGCAGAGAAAAAGAAAACACTAAAAATGAATAAAGACTTCAAAATCATATAGACCTCTTTTTATAGATTAAAAATACAAAAGAATATATTGTACAAAGGCAGTCCCATTAAAACACATTCTATCTTTTTTTGAAAGCCCAAGTAAACTCAAACTGAGCGATAAGTTCTTCTTGTGTATTGTACCCCAAAGATTGTACTCTTATGGATTGTCCCGAATTACTGCTTACTGCTTTTTTTACAGCTTCACGAATTTCATCACCTTCTTTACAAATAAAAAAAGTTTTTCCTTTTGCTTTTTTTTTAAAATCAGCTTTCATATCCGTTAAAATTAAGGAGATATCTAATTGCTCACCTTCAACGTATAACAACGCTAATGCACCAGTACTAAGCTCAGCAGCCATACTCAGATTTGCAAAGTAAGTTGATTTGAATGGGTTTTTATTAAGGAATTTAAAAGGGACACTTGTTTCACACTGATTCATCGTAATATTTTCGATATTTAAACCCGATATCAGAGCCATGGGAAGGTTGAACAATGAAAATAGTCTAAACTTAAATTTATTATTCAGTCTACTCATAAAGACTTTTTGGTTTGTATTTAATTTCTCCATTGTGGTCTAAATGAGCATTCTAAGAATTAGTGCTTTTTAATAATATAACCTTAAAACTGTTTCAGCAACACAACCAAAACGTTTTTTACCTTCTACTTCTATACTTATCTCATTAACAACTTCTATACTTTTTCTCATAGGAATAGCGCTGAGAAGCTTAACTCGACCTCTTATGCGAGCTCCTGATTTAACAGGATAAGGAAACCGAACTTGGTTTAAGCCATAATTAACGACCATTCGTGCGCCTGAATACAACTTCTTTTTCTGCAAACCATCTGTTAGTCGTGGTATCATAGCCAAGGTTAAAAATCCATGAGCGATAGTCGATTTAAAAGGAGAATCTGATTTTGCTTTTTCTGTGTTTATATGAATCCATTGCTTATCACCTGTTATGTCAGCAAAATTATTAATACGTTCTTGGTCTATTGTCTCCCAGTCACCAACAAATATCTCTTCACCTAATTTTTCATAAATTACATTATATGGTTTTTTAATATTTTCATTTTCAATTTTTTGTTTCTGATTAAAGAGAATTGAATTATCAAGATCAATAAAATCAGTAATCCATGGATTATTTAACGTGTTTGTGATCTTATCATTTAATCTATCAGACCAAGACCTAAATTTTGGCTCAAGAATAGCTCTATACTGTTCAGTATTCTCTCGAAGATCAGATCTTTTTTCTTTTATGAACTCAAAAACATTCATTGATTGTTTAGATACATAGTATAAGAAATTTTAATAAAATATTTAGTTATTTAATCGTGTTAGAAATTTAAAGTCTATAGGACTAACAAACTTGTTAATAATTCCTTTAAGAGAACTTATAATTAGAGGATAAACCTATTTAGCGCTTAACAAATGTTAACATAAATAAATCTAGAATAATAAGGATTGTTTACTTCTCACAAAAAAATTATTCTATTTTTTATAAAAAGTAGACTGAGATATACTTGGGATATGTAAGCCTTATCTAACGATGATTTTTTGATCGAACAAAGAACCTTAAATATGCTAATAATTAGATACTATTCTTTACCTTCTTTTTTTAATCGTTTCGCTAGTTTTTTTTCTTTTGCTGATTTCAATGGTTTTTTCTTTTCACTTTTTTTAGCATCTTGACCTTTTCCCATCATGTCTCCTTTTATTTCTTTAAGATTTTAAATACAAACTTATTATGTAATATTAAGAAATTTTATTTTTTATGGCTAATGTCTTTTTGACCATCCTGTGAATAGAGTCCTCAGAATTAAACTTAGTAACTTTTTCTAACGGTATCCATGCCACATCATAAGATTCATCACTAATTATTATTTTATTTTTAGGATCCGTCTCAAACAAAAACCTAATGTCATAATGTTTATGTGCTGGCTGGTCTTTATATAAGGGAATCTCATGTATATCTAAATCAAATATTTCATTACTTAAAATCTTTATTTTTTGAATTCCTGATTCTTCTATTGCCTCACACAAAGCAACTTTTAAAAGGTCTTCTTCTCCATCAGCATGTCCCCCTAACTGCAGCCACATTTCTAACTTTTTATGATGAGTCATCAAGACCATATTCTTATCCGGACTTAAAACCCATGCCGAAGCCGTAAAATGTCCATCTAGATTCTCTCTCAAATAACAACCATCTATTTTTAAAAAATCCAAAACCTCAAAAGCTGAATTTTCTTGAGGGAATTTTTGTATATATTTTTTAGTTAGTTGCTTTAAGGTTTCCAATCTCTGATATCATTTTTATTTTAACAGAACCATTTTCTTCACTTCCCTATTTTTTCCAGTTTGGATCATATAAAAATACATTCCAGCACTTACATTATTTCCAAACGCATCAATCCCATTCCATGTAATAGTTTTATATCCAGGCTGTAAGATATCATCAACTAAAGTAATCACACTTCTTCCCAAAATATCAAAAATGACTAATTGGACATTTGTCTTTTTTGGAAGTTGATAATCAATTTTAGTTGTTGAGTTAAATGGGTTAGGATAATTAGGGTATATTCTAAATGAATTTGGTAAAGCATCGTCATCACCAACTCCTACATTACTGCTGATAATGATATCAAATACTAATGGTAAATGATCTGATGCTTCCTGAGTATCATCCAGTTGTAAATTATAATTATCTAAATCAGTCTGATCTATTGCAAGAGTATTTAGTATGTAATGTTTTCCTGTATCGATAGATGCGTCTGAATAAAAAATATAATCTAATTTACCAGGATTAAATGACGAGCCATCGTTTCGCCAGGTATATCCCATCCGCTTATGTGTCTGTCGCGAGAATAAGTCTATTATTGCAGTAGAATCCCAGTCGGGTAAGAAGTCAACTCCAAAATCATTTTCATTGATAATATCACCGGTTTTTATAGTTTCGACTTGCTGGTTATATCCTACATAGTTAAAGTCACCTAAATGGATGAATGGAGTTCCATATTCTAATTCGAATGGGCCATTTCCATTCTGTACCCAGTTTCGCCATACACTAGAAAATTCATCTACCTGTTCTTGTCTTCCTTCATCATTATCACAACAAGATAAATGAGAATTAAAAATCAGGAGGTTTTTCCCAAGTTCATCTTCTGTATCTAGTAAGGCAGCCATAGTACGTTCAGAACTGATAATATTTGCATCATGAATTATTTGAAACCGTGAAAGGATCACTAAGTCTCTATATGTCCAACTTGCGTACCACTGCTCTTGGGGAAACCAAGACTGAATTATATCATGAATTTCATCCCAATCACTATGTTCTTGTAGTGCGATAATATCTGGATCAATTGTTTGCAAAATACGTTTAAAGTGATCTTGCCTGTCACTATCAAGAATTCCTTCATTTAAGGTATTATATGATACAACTCGCAAATCACTCTCATTTAATCTTTCGATTGTAATAGGTTCTGGACCTATGATAAAATCTTCACCAATAGAAAAAGAAACCCCGCCTAGTTCATCAGGAATAAAGTCACCAGTGCCATCTTCTAATTCTGAAAAAACAATTTTACCTTGAGTCATTATTTGTTGATTATTAAGGGTCAAAGGAGATGATCCTCTAGCGATTGCAATTTCAAATTCAGAAGAAGTAACTGTAGGAGCTATTCGTAATGTTAAATCCTTTTGATAAACTGTTGATTCTTGTCCATTTATATATTGTTTTCCAGACCGACCGCCAAATGACCAAATGAGATCTGCACCGACTCCACGAATTAAATTACCTGTGGATTGATCATTGTCAGAGTCAATATATACATGAAAATCATTCCAATTTTGCATTAAGTATTCATTTTCATGAAAATTTATATAGATAAAAAGAAATTCTGAATCATACGTTATTTTTAACGTTGAATAATCCGCATCTACATGGTCATTATCAATATCTTGATATGCAACTGGAACATTTCCCCAATCGTTAAATAATCCATCAATACAAATGGGATGCCCGCTGTGTAAAAAAGGTGAAAGTAGGAAGATGATAAAATATATTTTAAACAATAGATTATTATTAATATAATACTGATTTTATCATTTTATCACTATCAGATCTCAATTTTAGATGAATTTTACGGTCTCAAAATTGATTTTTTATTTAAGAAAAAGCATCTTTTTAATTTTAGTCGTATGATTCATTTTGAGAACATAAAAATACATTCCCGCACCAACAGTAAGACCACCTTGGTTTGTTCCATTCCAACTAATTGTTTTGTATCCAGCTTCCTGCATTTCATTAAATAACGTTAAAACTTCTCTTCCTAAAATATCATATATTACTAAATCAACATGTCCAGCTAGAGGAAGTCCGTATTCAATGTGTGTGACAGGGTTAAAAGGATTAGGGTAATTCTGAGTGAGGACAAACTCATCTGGAATGGCATGAATGTCTAAAACCTCTAAGGTGTTGGATAATACTTTTCCATTTTCATCATAGGTTTGTACATATAATTGAATAGATGTGTTTTTATTTTGGATTTCAAAAGGAATTATAACCGTTTTATTTTGTTTGATTTGGGATATTACATTTAAAATCCCTAATTCATTATTATTCTGTACTAGACTGATTTGCTCCTCTGATTGTTTAAAATCACTTTTGAAAGAGTTTATGTCATAAGAGACTTGCAAATCATAGACCATCGCCTCTTCTGGTAATAATACCTTTATGCTTTTTTCATTTACTTCATAAGACATATCTATGGATGGTGATTCTTGATTTGAGACAGCTAAGCCAAAATTAGAGAGATACCAATTTCCAAGAACAACAAAAGACATTACGTCCTCAATATTGAAGTTATCATCTGGGTCTACTACTATATTCGGAACAACTCCAGAATAAGGTCCTAATTCATTTAAATAATCATTATCATTCCATGAAGAAATAAAGATAGATAGATCACTTCCATTAATAACTTGATCTGCATTATAATCTGCTATCATTCCAATTTGATACTCAAAACTATAATCATCTCCCCCTATATCATCACCATTACCATCTAAAGGATATCCGTAATAATTACTTACACCATCGGCATCTAAAATTATAGTCACTGTATCCATTCCTGAAAAGCCATTAGATAAATCAATGCGAAGAGACTGGATTGAATCAATATATGAAAAAGATCCAGAAATGCTATCTGAGTGCATAGATTCAAATCGTATAAAATCTTCATTAAAGCCTTCAGGAAGCATCATCTGATTAAAACTAATAGTGATGCTTTGATCTAGCCAACTAATAGGTCCTGGCGTGGGAAAAAGATCCAGTACTTGAGGATATACAATATCAATGGCCAAATCTTCTACGACTGAAGTATCCGAAAGTCCAACATCATCAAAAGCTATTATTCGTAGTTGAACAACATCACTTGGATCATTTACAACAGTCCAGGTTGAAACTCCTGTATTCGAGAGGTCTGAAAAAATAGACTCCCAATTCTGGCCAAGATCTGTTGAGTAATAAATATCAATCCTAGAGACCATAACATTATCACTCGCAGACCAATTAATATCCATGATGCCATCTATGTTAAACCTTTCATTAGATATAGGCCCTACAATATTAATTGAAGGAGGAGTATAATCTGTAACGAAAAAACGAGTACTGGTATCTATGGCCGTATTTTGAGCAGTATCAAACACCTCTACTTTGATCATAGCCTGATCAGTCATTCCTTGAGGTATATCAAATGTAAAGGATGATGATGTCGCTAAACCTATTCCAACATATACAAATTCTTCACCATTATTAGGAGAGTACCATACTTTTGCTGAGTCTAAAAGAATGTTATCACTTGCATTCCACTCAATAGTTATGGGTTGGAACTCAGGAATAGAATAATTTTCCTCGAATTCGGAAACTGTGACCTGAGGGTTAATTCCATCCAAAATAGAAAAAACTAGGGTTGTGTCCGAATCAGATAGTCCCACTAAATCTGTGGAAACGATAGATAATAAAGCATTCTCCGTTGCAATATTCGGAACAATCCAAGACAAGCTGCTATCCCCACCTGATACAGAATCAATTTGAGAATAGCTATCTCCATTATCCGTAGAAAGGAATAATCTATGGAAGTCTATACCGGTATTATCATTGGAGCTCCAGTAAATAATAGCCTCTTCTTCAATATGTAAACTCGGAAAATTCTCAATAGTAACATCAGGAGGTGTGTTATCACTCACACTAAATAAATCGCTAAAAATTTGCCCCTCATTACCATAAATATCAATAGCATCAAGTCTTAATTGAGCGCTATTTGTAATTCCGGAAGGTGTGAGGAATTCATATTCTGTGGTTGAATGTGGAACCTCACCAATAAATATAAAATTATTCCCATTATCATTTGAAAAATAAATTCGTACAGAATCCATTTCAATATTATCTGTTGCTAACCAAGTAACCGATAAAGGTTCAAATTCAGGAACAATAAAACCATCGACGGGAGTTAAAATATTTATTTCTGGTGGTGTATTATCAAATATTAAAAAAAAAGAAGATGTATCTGCTGTAGAGAGATTTACATTATCAAATGTCTCAACAATCACTCGAACCTGATTTGATACAAAATTTGGAGCCACCCAGGAATAATTTGTTTCATTTCCTGCTACTGAATCAATAAATACAAACTCATAACCCGGTTGCTGAGAATAATATAAATGGTTGGACCTTAACACAGTATTGTCACTTGCAGTCCAATTTATATTTAAAGATTGACCGATTGCAACATCCTCAGGTGCACTAAGATTAATTGTAGGCGGTGTATTGTCCGTAACAGAAAAGAAATCACTTAGTACCTCATCTGTATTACCAGCTTCATCTTTAGCAACCAATTTAATTTGAGCGTTATCAGTAACGCCCGAAGGAATACTGAATTCATGCTGAAGGTTTTCGGACGGTACAGCATCAATTAGAGAAAATAACGAGCCATCATTGGAATAGAGTACTAAAACTGAATCTACATCAATATTATCAGAAGATTCCCAAACAGCAACAACCTGAGCATACTCATATGTGGAAAAATTAGACCCCGGAAGTAATAAAGTGATTTCAGGACTTATAATGTCAACAATATTAAATAATCCAGTCGACATATCTTCAACAATATTAGCACCCCAGTCTGAAACCTCTACCTTTACCTTACCTTGATTTGTAAGGATTAACGTACTAAGGTCTACACTTAGACCACCAGGATTACCGGATAAACTATCTAAGAGTGAATAAGAAACACCCGCATCATACGAGATGTAGATTTTTGTCCAATTGATAACACGATCATCAGCAGCATCCCATTGAAAAGAGACTCTTTCACCTGTTCCATAGGTTTCACCTCCAAGCGGAGCTAAGATAGTGATAGTCGGTGGAATAGTATCAGGCCCCAGATATGTAAAAGCACCTATATCCATCCGAGTTCCATCTACATCTTGGTCATCAAAATCCTCAAACCATTCCACATCATCGTTATCTAAATCAGGATCCCCCCTGTCTATGCAAGGCGAACCTTCAATCAGTCCAAAAAGACCAAGTTCTGAATCTAGAAAAACCGGATTTTCATTAATATTTTGGTTTCCAGAGAAACCGCCCTGAATGTCACAGTAGGAATACTCGGGACTAGGGGAACCAGAATTATATACTTGACCTCCAGATGAATAGGCTGTGTTTTGCCATAAAATAGTATTTATTATTTTAGATGCAGAGTTATAGGTGCTGATCCCACCACCATAATTTGCCTGGTTATTATAGACCGTGTTGTTGATAACATCAGCGGCTGTTACTGTTATATAGATGGCACCACCGTTTGACCCGGCAGTATTATCAGTAAACAGTGAGCGCCGGACCGTGGCATTATCTTCAATATTAATCGCACCGCCGTTCCCATCTGCTGTATTTGAAACGAAAGTACAACTATCAACTAGACCGCCCCACAATCCTACCGCACCGCCGCTTGAAGACAGGGACTGGTTATTCTCAAAATAACAATTCTTGATCAGCGAATTTTCAGAATGTGTCTCTATAGCACCGCCACGACCACCTCCATCCACAGTATTGCCTATAAATTCACAGTTAATGACATGTAAAGGTTCATAGAATGAATAGATCGCTGCTCCACCTTGATCGTTATAGTAACCATCGGAAAAGGTCAGATCTCTAACACTTAGGGTCGCATTATCACCAGTAGTGATGATCCTGCCGCTGCCGCTGCCATCAAGGATCGGCTTCTCACCAAATACTGTGACACCCACAATGGTGAGAGAATGATCAATAGTTATGTGCTCGTAATAGGTGCCTACCTGTATCTGTATCGAATCGTTCTCAGCTGAAACATCATGGGCATGCTGTATTGTACTGAAGGGATAAGTTGACGAACCGTTCCCATTGGTATCACTGCCATCCACATCCACAAACCAGGACGGACCGGTATGATTAAGATCTGTAGAAACGGTAAATATCCTTGTCTCAGATACGGTTGATGTATCGCCATCGCTGACTTCGATCCACCACTGGATGGGATCTCCGTAGGGCAATCCCCAGTTAAAGACATTTAATGAATAGTCCTGCCCGTCAACGATTTGTACTGTCTCCAAATCATCAGCGACTAAATGAAATGATGTCTCCAAGTCTGTATCATCCACATCCGTAGTGCTGTTCCAGTAAAATGTAATATCACTGACCGTGAGCAGGTATTCATCATCAGGGCTCAACAAATCAAAAGATGCAGGTGCATCGTTCACACTTGCCACACTGATTAAAAGATCTGTGCTGTCTGAAAGTAATCCATCAGATACAATAACGGTAAGAGTCTCATTTCCATACCAGTCAGGGTCCGATGTAAAGGTCACAACCCCATTATCCTGGGAAACAGAAATATTTATATCCTCATCAAAAGCCCAATCCAGCGTGTTGTCGGCATCATCCACATCTCCGACCAGACTATACCAATCTGAAACGGGAACTGAATAAAATGAATCTTCCAGAAATAAAATATTTGGTAAGGTACCGAAAAACACAGGAGGATCATTCACAGCGGTGATATTCACTATTGCACTGGCTGTATCTGTTGCTCCTGATGTGTCCTGTACCGTAAAGAAAACACTGATACCCGTGTTATAAAAATCCTGTTCTGGTAAAAATTGGATTACCATATTTTCCGATTCAAGGGAGACCAAAAGATTCTCTGAACTAGATTCAAAAAACCAATTTAGTTCGGAGATTTCATCATCTACATCAGATACAATATCCTGTACAGCTAGAGTGTAAATGCTATCCTCCGGAAATTCAACATCTTGAATATCAGAGAAAATTGGAGCATCATTTACATTGATAACATAAACAGGTAAAAACTCTTGATCATAATAAAAACCATCACTGGCAGTAATTAAAATCGTATCTCTTCCATCCCAGTCAATTGGAGATGTGACAAGATAATCTTCCCCTTGAGCCGTTATGATTAGAGAGTCTGATTCTAAAGTAAAGATAATGTTCTCCAAGGGTGTATCTACATCCGTGACGTGAGCAAGTAGAGTATCGTATTCAATCGTAAAGCTACCATCTTCCATAATTTCAATCGGCGAAAAAGACGAAAGCTGTGGCGCTGGTGTATCCAGAATTAAAGTCGCATTTACAGATTCTGTTAATACGTTTTCATAACTTGTATTCGCTAAAACTGGATTTGTAAAACTGATCGTGAAATCACCTAAAACTGGGGCAGTACTAAAACCTAATGTTAATACAAGTCCAGAGTTACCACTTAGAGGTGTTAAAGATGGACTATATGCAATCACTCTGAGATAGGAATCTATAAGCTGTATCTGAAGATCATGGTCTTCAAATCGATCCCCTATTCTATTTGAATCTATATAGACAAGCTCGCTAGGATAGGAAAGATCAAACTGCAAACCTGCAATATCATCTGTATTTGAAATATTAATTTCTACCCAAGCTGTATCACCTCCAACAAGAGTCTGATCAGAAATAGAAAGGATATTACTCTGCCCAAAAGTAACAGACAGAATAAGGAATCCCTGTATAAGATATTTGATCAAAATAATTGTTACCTAGGAAAAGTGATAATTAGTTTATCTCCAACTTAAAAAAACCATATAGACAAAATATTCTCATAGGTCACCTCAATAACATAGATTTAATAGTTTTAGAGTAGTCTTGTGTAGTCACTTGAATAAAATATATACCAGAAGCGACTTGCCTTCCCGATTGATCCGATCCATTCCAGGTTAAAGTATGATATCCCGGATAAAACTCAGCGTTCATGATCGTTTGGATTTCTCTACCTGTAGCATCAAAAACCATCACTTTAACCATACTGATCTCCGGAACATCTATTTGTATAGATGTACTAGGATTGAATGGATTGGGATAGTTTTGATGTACTGTAAAGGCTTTAGGTATAACACCAAGGGTGGTTTCATATCGCTCTCCAGCAGGACCAGATACCTTCGCTGATATTATGTGTACACCTTCAGGTAGAGTAAACAGTTCTATTTTCTCTCCTGAGAGGACTTTATCACCCATGGAATAGATTAATATTTTATTTCCTACATGATGAAAAATAAGATCCGTCTTGTTGGATACTTCTTCGAGATAATCAGACAGAACTAACTCTAGCCCTTGAACAGGATTGGAAGAAGATAAATACAAAGAACCTGCTTCTGTATAAATCGCTGTTGGTGTATTATTTGATCCGGTACGTGACGCTGAAGCACCACCCATAATATGATCCACGAGCTGCATGAGATCAAATACATCTGTAGATCCATCCACATTTAAGTCTGATGCCCAGAGCTCTCCTTCCGTAAAGCCAGAGACACCACTCATAATAATATCTGCGATATTGAGAACATCTAGAACATCAATCGTTCCATCCCAAGTTACATCTCCTAAGGTTCCAGTAGAGACCTCTAAGGGGTCAGAAAACTCTCCTACATTCCCATTCTCATCTACACCTCGAATCGTAAAGATACTAGAAGAGCCATATCCTACGCTATCTACAAATATCGTTTCGGTAATTTGAGAATGAAGCACATCATCTTTATAGACTTCATAGAAAGCGATATCTATATTTTCTTCTACAACTTCCCAACTAAGAGTGGCTCCATACTCTCCTGTTTGTACTTGAATATTTTGTGGAGCATACGGTGCTATATTATCAACAGAATATCCGCTGTCTGGTTCGGAAACAAAAAATACATCATCATTATCCGTATGAGCTACAACTAAATACTTCGACCAGAAAATACCATCGGATGCTGTGGAGTCTGCTAGCGTTGGAGCACTGTAACCGTAAGACTCAAACCCTTCTGCAGTCATTTCTCCAATAAACTCCCAATAATCCATGTCTCTACTATTAATGTCATATATCTCATTAAAAGTCAAAGAGTTTGAACTTTCTTCTCTTTGATTTATATCCATCTCGCGCCAAAAATAGTAATGGGTTATATTGTATCCTTCATGTTCGTGGTCATACACACTTCCTTGATATTGAATACCCACAAAACCTCCTTGGTCTTGAGGAAGGTCTTGGACATTATCTATAATAGGCAAACCATCTGGCATATTGCTCCCAGACGCACCACAATTATTCTCACCACCGTACATGCCAATATCTGATACAATACCACCTAAACCTGGAGGCAAGCAAGCATCGCTTTGTAACGGATTTCCAGCATCAATTAATGGGCTATATTGATCTAGGGTTAAATCATAATTTAATAATGGTGAATACTGATTTACTTCATAGGTCGAAATATTACAATCAATAGTAGTCCAAAATAATTCTTGACTAGATGTTGAACTACTCACAGCGGATTCACAATCTTCAAAATTATAATATCCTTCCTCGCTGCATACTCCACAATTAGTTCCGCCGCCTATAGTTGAATACATTTGAGTTACGGAACCATTCGCTTGATTAACTCCTGCCGAACTATTTTGAAATATTATAGAATTACTCACAAGCGGGAAGGAAGAATGTGAAATAAACCCAATTCCTTCATTTTGATAAAGAATAGAATGATTTAAAACAATATCTGATTCATTAATTTTTAAACCGTGTGACTTATTTCTAGTGATTCCAGTATTCATGATTCTAAGATTCGACTCTTTTATATTTAAGGCAGCTTCAGAACCATATTCAACCTTAAAGTCATCTATTCTTATTCTAGCGGAAGTCCCACCATAAATAATTATTTCTATTTCAGCTGATGAATTTTGATTAATTGCATACCATTCAAATGCATGACTAATATTAAATTCTGAATAACACCATACATTTTCTCCACAGCCATCAAAATCCTCTGAAGTCTGAGAATTATATCCATACCAGACATTTCGATTTTGAACATAAACTTGAAATGATGAAGTTGAATTGTACTCTAAGCCACTTCTTTTAGACCAAAAAGATATTTTTGTATTAGGAGGTATCTCTGGAAGATATTCTCTAAGCTTAGCAGAGTTAAGATTATAATCAACGTTCATAGCACTGGAGTTAAAAATATACAGGGAGCTATCTCCATTGTAAGCATCACTACTAAAATTAAATTGCTTATAAAAACCACTGCCATGGCTTCCAGCTTCCCAAACGTCATTAGCACTCCCTGTTTCATTATCTTCCAATAGAGTATACCCTACATCTTCAATCATTGCATATTGAATTAATGTTGAATCAGATTCTTCAATATGTATTCCTTTCCACCCATATTCATTATTTTCAGAAGCATTAAAATGAACTAAACTATCAGGATCACCATTAACCTTTAAAACACCGTAAACAGTAAACTTGTTATACCCCGTAAACTCTAATGTTACTCCAGGATTAATGATTAACGTATCGCCCGCCTCAACCAGAATATCTCCTGATACTTCGTATGGTGAAAATTCAGATGTTATAGTTCCCGATAATGATCCTTCAATATTATTCACAGCCGTAGCATTCACCGCTACAGCGGCAGAACCAAACACACTTCCCGTAAGGGTCACATAAGAATCATAGGTCCCTACACTTGGTGGACTAAAAGTAACCACTATATCTTGAGTTAATCCATCCGTAGCTTGTATCTCTGTAACATCTACTGTGAAGTAGTTTGGCGCAGTGATCGTAATCGTCTGCTCCAGGTTCATGTCCAGCGTAAAAGTCATGGTAGGACTGTTACCCATGAGCACGTTGCCAAAGTCCAAGGTAGATGGTGACACTTCTATGGCATCTGCTTTTAGAAAACCAAAGAATAAAGGGAGAATCGTTAGGATAATTATTTTTTTCATAGGTTACCTCAATAACATAGATTTAATAGTTTTAGAGTAGTCTCGTGTAGTCACTTGAATAAAGTAAATACCAGAAGCGACCTGCCTTCCCGATTGATCCGATCCATTCCAGGTTAAGGTATGATAACCCGGAGAAAACTCAGCGTTCTCTATCGTTTGGATTTCTCTACCCGTAGCATCAAAGACCATTACTTTCATATTAGTAATCTCCGGAACATCTATTTGTATGGATGTACTAGGATTGAATGGATTGGGATAGTTTTGGTGTACTGTAAATGCTTTAGGTATAACACCAAGGGTGGTTTCATATCGCTCTCCAGCAGGACCAGATACCTTCGCTGATATTATGTGTACACCTTCAGGTAGAGTAAACAGTTCTATTTTATCTCCTGAGAGGACTTTATCACCCATGGAATAGATTAATATTTTATTTCCTACATGATGAAAAATAAGATCCGTCTTGTTGGATACTTCTTCGAGATAATCAGACAGAACTAACTCTAGCCCTTGAACAGGATTGGAAGAAGATAAATACAAAGAACCTGCTTCTGTATAAATCGCTGTTGGTGTATTATTTGATCCGGTACGTGACGCTGAAGCACCACCCATAATATGATCCACGAGCTGCATGAGATCAAATACATCTGTAGATCCATCCACATTTAAGTCTGATGCCCAGAGCTCTCCTTCCGTAAAGCCAGAGACACCACTCATAATAATATCTGCGATATTAAGAACATCCAGAACATCAATCGTTCCATCCCAAGTTACATCTCCTAAGGTTCCAGTAGAGACCTCAAAAGGGTCAGAAAACTCTCCTACATTCCCATTCTCATCTACACCTCGAATCGTAAAGATACTAGAAGAGCCATATCCTACGCTATCTACAAATATCGTTTCGGTAATTTGAGAATGAAGCACATCATCTTTATAGACTTCATAGAAAGCGATATCTATATTTTCTTCTACAACTTCCCAACTAAGAGTGGCTCCATACTCTCCTGTTTGTACTTGAATATTTTGTGGTGCATACGGTGCTATATTATCTACGGAATATCCGCTGTCTGGTTCGGAGACAAAAAATACGTCATCATAATTAGTATGGGCTACCACAAGGTACTTCGACCAGAAAATACCATCAGAAGCTGTGGAGTCTGCTAACGTTGGAGCACTGTAACCGTAAATTTCGAACTGCTGTGCTGGCGATTCCCCGATATATTCCCATCCATTCTGAGTTCTCATGTTTGGTCTATAATAAGAACTTGTTGGTTCAAGATCGAACTCCACACCCATACTTGCCTCTGTATCCATCTCGCGCCAGTAGGAGTAGTAGGTTATGTCATAAATATCGATTTCACTATCATATGGGCTAGCATTGTACTGCAGTCCAACATAACCACCTTGATCTTGAGGGAGATCTTGAATTGAAACGATATTAGGAATACCGCTACCCAAATTAGAATCTCCAGCACCGCAATTACCATTACCACCATACATCCCAATATCCGCTTGGATTGTACCTAAGCCTGGAGGTAAGCAATCATCAAAATCATTTGAGTATCCAGAATCAATACAAGGACTTAGTAGTGGATCTAAATGAAAAGATTCATCAGTAAAAAATGGTGATGATTCTATATTTCCTCCACCATTAGACCAATTACCGCTTACACCTAAACCAGATAAATTTTGGACACATGAAAATGAAATAGATAATCCACCGGAAAAATTTTTGATCTGGTCCCCTGAAGTACCGCTTAAATTATTACTATATACAATTGAGTTTATTAAAGATACCTGTGAATTAATAAAAGAAACACCTTGATTTACATTTTGAGATACCACAGAATTCTTAAGATCTAATTGAATACCTCTAGCATAAATTCCTGTTCCAGAATTACTAATACTTGAATTATTAAGTTCTAAATTTTCAGTTACTGTTATTCCTGCTTTTCCTACTCCATTTACTTTAATGTCATCGATATAGTGTTCATCGTAGCCATATCTGTTTATTACAATCCTAAGATTTATTTTTTGATAAATAAAATTACCTAGGTTGAATTCTGCTTTATGAAAAGACGTACTAACAATTGGGCTAATAGATGAAATCTGATTACCGTTAACATATAATCTGATATAATCTTGTGACTGAACGTTTGTATCCCATTTATACATTAATTCAACACTAGCATTTATATCGTTTACATAAAGAGAATCATTAAAGTTAATATTATGTGGGATTTGAGATCCTGATCCAGAATTAAAATAAAATGAATTAGGATAAGAGTGGTAAAAGTTTGTTGAGAGACCTTCACCAGAACCGTGTGTGTCAATAGAAACAGAACCTACATCTTGACTATCAAAGTTTATATCAATATAATTGTCATAGATAGTATTAGGGTCAACTTCAGATATTGAAATAAATTCAATTTCAGATTCAGAATTATCTACAACCAATCCATCCCAGCCGTTATTGTTGCTTATTGATGATCTGAATGTTATCAAGCTATCGTACGTCCCTACAGCAGTTAAGACACCATTTAAAACAAAATTATAATCTCCTAAAAATTCAAAAGTTACACCGGGGTTGATCGTAAGAGTATTCCCTTCTTCTACCCAAATATCTCCCGATATTTCATAGGGCGAAAATTCAGCTGTGATAGTACCAGATAAAGAGCCCTCTATATTATTCACAGCGATAGCGTTCACAGCAACAGCAGCAGAACCAAACACACTTCCCGTAAGGGTAACATAACTATCATATGTACCAATACTCGGTGGGCTAAACGTAACCACTATATCTTGGGTGAGACCATCTGTTGCCTGTATTTCTGTCACATCCACTGTAAAATAATTTGGTGCTGTGATAGTAATGGTCTGTTCCAATTCAGCGGTGACAGTAAAGGTCATCGTTGGGCTATTTCCCATGAGAACATTTCCAAAATCCAAAGTCTCTGTTGAGAGTTCTATGGCATCTGCTTTTAAAAGATTAAAAAATAAAGGGATAATCGTTAGAATAATTGTTTTTTTCATAATGTTTCCTTAAGGATTGGTAATAAAACCGCCTATAGTTTCTGATATATTAATTGTTATGTTGTTAGGATTTCGTAAAACCTCATTTCCGTTAAAATTAATAGTAGAGTTCCCGCTTTGAGTTAGAACCACATCTATTTCAATAATAACACCAGTACCCGTAAAGCCTTGGTCCGTTCCTGCCCAAGCAGAAGAAGTGATTGTTAATTTTCCAGTAGCCGGATCATTTTGTGAAAAGAAAATAGGTGTCCCAAAGGAACTAAATAACTCTCCTTGCCTAATTGCTTCTATTTCAAGCTTAGATGGATTATAATCTAGAATAAATTCAGTTCCTGCTAATTCATAGACTTCCTCCGCTAAGATTTGATAGGTCACCATCTGACCAGTTGCTGCTGTGTGACGGCGAGGGGAAAATAATAATGCTGGACCTGCCACCGCATCCACAGTAAATGGTATAGAAATAACAGCAGACGTATCGCCCGTTGTGTACTCTCCTTGTAAAAAGAAGACATGATCACCTTCGTCTAAATAGTCTAAGGTTATTGATTGAGCTGAGATCCATCCACTCCAGTCACTTGAATCTAATTTTGATCTATAAAGCATAGATTCCTCATTTCCCGAAAAGGTAATAACAGCACTCTCCGTGAGGAGGACCTCCCCAGGGTCAGGTCCAGAAACAAACGATACAATGGGCGGTATATAATCAGGGTTATCCGGATCAATTGGGTTTTCGGCTATAAACTCATCTGCACAAGATAAGAAAAGAAAAAAAATGAATAGATTAAGTATTTGTTTCATTGCCAATAGTAGTCATATTGTAATTGAGGGGTAATTTGACCCTTGATAGGGTTAAGGGCAAGCTTTAAACCACTGGGGCGTTCACTATATTTTTTCTTTTGCTTCGGAAAGTTCAGCATAGCTTCAAATGCACTGCCTATCCAAATGGTACCCCAAAGGCTAGAAAGAAAAATAGCTGTAGTTTGCTTTTGCAGCATAACGTTATTTTTTTCTTCGGCGATGGTTCGGAAAGCCTGGACATCCTCAAATAATTTTTGATTGAGGTATTTAGCATTAGCATCCTCATAATCATCCTTTGCTTTAATAAAATTGCTCCAACTAGCTACAGACAATGCAGTTGTTACAATCCAAGATGCCGTAAATAA